>NZ_JBBKTX010000039.1:0-20501 GCF_044962685.1 Oceanobacter antarcticus | reverse complement strand
TGGCTGTGGTTGAACCCAGCAATAACGCCCCCAGGATAACCGCATGCCGTAACCGGTTTACGGGTAATATCGTGACGGCAGCGGTGGATTTATTTTCATTACTGCAGACTATTTTTATCATTATGGTCTCCATTAAGAGATTGATTGGTGTTCGTCACCAAACGCTTATTTTTCCTGCACATACTAAAAACACAACGGCATCCCGGCACTGACAATGTTCGTATTGTCAGTGCACGAAATGTTTTGAATAAAAAGGGGAGCCAGTGACCAGACTCCCAAAAAGCCGCACAGACGGCTGACGGTGTAAATAATCGGTATTCAATAAGAGGAATGCTGTTATAGCGTAGCCGGTAACTCAAATAGTCCTGGTGGCAATCCCTGATCCAGCAGATAACTGCCAAGCAGGGCAGAGGTATCATCTTCATTTTGGGTGATATGGTTGGCAGCAACGAGCAGCGCTCTCATTTGGCGCTGCATGGGATTACTCAGGAATACCCCTCTGGCGCTGCTTTTCTTGAACAACATATGACCAGCACCAAAACAATCTTTGGCAACCCCCTGAATATCGAGGAAATAGTGAACTCGATCATGAATACTCACCAATCCGTCTTGCTCCACAGATTGCGTGGATTCCTGCACTCCGACCAGCAAGCGTGCGCGGGCGGAGCGAATCATCAATACGGCGTTACCCAGTTTTTCCTGAACAAAAGGATTTTGTGCCGCGACGGGGCCACCCACAAAAACATTCACGCGTGGTTTCATATGTTCAACGAATAAATCGACCATGCCTTGTGCAAAACCAACGATCACTGACGATACGGCACCGAAGAAGATCTGGTTAAAAGGTAACTTGTAGCTTAAATCGCCTTCGGGTTGGGTGTAATCGGCAATGCTGTGTGATCGGTGCTCAGGAATAAACACCTCTTCCTTGAGCACCAGTGATTTACTGCCCGTGCCTGCCAGGCCAACCACGTGCCAGTCATCGATCAGTTCATAGTTCTCACGGCGGGCGAGGAAGGAGCGGTAGTCAACAAAGTTACCTTCTTCATCAAAGATACGTGCGCCCAGAAAAGCACCGCCCGCTGCATGATCCGAACCACTGGCTGTTGGCCAGCGACCGGATAACATCCAGCCGCCTTCTACTTTCCTGGCTTTACCCAGTGGCGCGTAGGATGACGCAACCAGAATGCTGTTATCTTCTCCCCATACTTCATTCCCGGCTTGCGGATCCATTTTGCCGAATTCCCATTGATGGATACCAAGAATCATCAGGCACCAGGCACTGGAAGGGCAACCACGGCCCAGCTCCATCAGCACGCGATAAAACACTTCCGGATTCATGCCGTAGCCGCCCCATTGGCGCGGTTGCAGAATCTTGAAAAAGCCACAGTCCTTGAACAGTTGAATAGTCTCAGTGGGAACTGAGCGCAGCTCTTCAACGTGATCAGCGTTATCTCGCAGTTGTGGAATCAGCTCACGGGCTTTGCTGATCAGCGCTTCCGCAGATGGCATATTGGTTACAGACATAATGGATACCTTCTATTTATTGTTAGCTGGAGAGACGTCGATAAAATGACCGTCGAAGTAAACCAGCGCTTCACGCTGATCGGGATGGGTGCAGACTTGAATCACTTCACAAACCACCATGCTGTGAGAGGAGGCCGGTAAAATCTCGACAATCTGGCACTGCAAATTAACCAGGGCAGACGGTAGCTGCGGTGCCATATTCTCTGGCTGAATCCAGCCTCCCTGATCGAAGCGCGCTTCCGGGGCGATATCGCTGACCATTCCGGCAAAGATCTGGGCCTGATACTGGTCAGCAGATGACAAGACGTTAATACAAACAGAGTTCCCTTCTTTCACCAGCGTATGGGCAAAGGTGCTCTGGTTAACGCAGACCATAAGTCTGGGCGGTGTGGCCGTAATCGACATGACCGCTGTGGCGGTCAGTCCTGCGGTTTGCTGGCCATCGGTAAATGACAGAATGGAAACAGCACCGGCCAAGCCACGCATTCCGGCTTTGAACTGTTCGGCATCGACCGGTGGGGCGAGACACTCGCTTTGCTGGGTTGAAGTCGCCATATCAAATATCCCCGGTGCTCAAAAACCGGGTTACTACCTGGTTGAACTCTTCCGGGCACTCGTATTGGGGCCAGTGCGCAGCATCCGCTTGCATCACGTACAGCTTGCCGCCATCGACTCGAGCACAGGCGGCTTCGGCGGCTTCCAAATCATGAATCGGGTTGTGTTTGGTCCAGAAGAACAGTGTATCGACGGCAAGGTCTTCCAGCGGCAGCATCTCTCCGAGTTCAATCAGCTCCTCGGTTCGACGCAGCAGGCTGAACACCAGAGGTGCAGATTGCTGGAACTCCGGGCGGGTATAAATTGCCAGGCGGCTGCCAATCAGCTCGTCATCCAGCAATCCCCAATTGGATTCATGAATCAGCCACTGCATCCGCTCACGAACAGAATCGACTGTGGGTGCCTTGCCAAAGTTCTTGCGATTCAGATCGTCGAGATCACGAATATCCTGACGACCTTTTTCTGTGACCACCGGAATGCCACCGGCGGTGTTCAGGATCAGACGCAGGGTGCGTTCGGGATATCTGGTCGCAAACATACCGGCGACCCATCCTCCCAGAGATTCACCAGAGATGTGTGCTTTCTGGATATCCATGGCATCCATCAGCTCTGCCAGCATCTCTACATAAGTGGATGGCAGGTAATCGATATCGGTTCTTTTTTCAGATAAACCATGACCGATAAAATCAAAGGCAATGGTGTGAAATGTTTCAGATAATGGCATCAGGTTTTTGGCATAGGCTTCAATATGGCCACCAATACCATGCATCAAAAACAGCGTTTCCTGATTACCTTTACCTGATTCGGCGATTCGAAAACGGCCGAAGGTAGGGGTTTCGACATAGCGTACTTCTGCGCCCAGAAAATCCAGCCACAAGCTCATATTAATATCCTGTCGGAGCTATATTCTCCGAATTTGACGTTCTGAAAATTTTTGTTCTTATGGTTTGATCTGGAATTCGTGACCCCAATCACTTAATTGCTGATAGGTTTTTACATGCCAGTCATTGTCATCAACAACGATGCCGCCAAAACCGAATTCCAGTCCAAATCCAGAAGGCGTCACAATATAGAAAGAGACCATCTTGTCATTGGGGTGATGGCCTATACCCATAATGACCGGAATGTTTGCTGCTTTCATTCGATCAAATGCAAGACCCACGTCATTAAGATCCTTCACCTGTATCATCATATGTTGCAGGATTTTCGCGGATGGCATGGCAGCGGTTGCAAGTGAATGATGACGCCCGGTTTTGGTATGCATAAACGTGGCATCAACGGTGACTCCGGGAAATACACTTGAATCCCGTATATAGTCAGTGATTTTCAGACCGAGTTTTTGAGTATAGAAATCAACAGATGCTTGGTAATCCCTGGCAACAACCAGAGCATGACCAAGGCCCAACTCACCGGTTTCAAATCCGTCACCAATCAGTTTTGATGAATAGAAAGGCGATGAAATAGGAGCGTATACCGGGCCGGTAAAAAACTCGTTGGTGTAACCATTGATATCGTCACACACGTATAGTGATTCTACTTTTCTTTGCAAGCAGAGCTCTTCATTGGCAGCGTTCACGACAACGCCTTTGGATTTCAGGGTCTCAATGTATTGGTTCAGATCAACCAGGTTTTTGAATTCCCAGCCGATGGCAAACAAATCATCTTTTTCCCCCTGTACCAGTTGGATACGTTGTTCACGTTCATCCATACGGAGGTTTATTACCGTATCTGTACAGGAGCCTATTTGCAGACCCAGTAATTCAGCGGCGAAGGAACGCCAGTTTTCGAGGCTGGAGACCTCTAACACCATGTATCCAAGAGATTGTATTTCAGACATGCAGACTCCCAAGGCAGCTCGATGGCTGCGGTATTATTTTTAGAATTTTTAGCAATCTGAATACATGTAGCCAAAAGCATGCCAGTTATATATTTTATTATAAGTTATTGATTTTTAATAAATTTTTATTTTCAGGGAGGTGTCTGGGTAATAAATTTATCAAATCACCAATATCTTGCTGGTTCCAGCATTATAAATTTATCAGGTGACCTGTTGTCGGCTATCGGGCGCAGCTGAAAACACAGGTGCTGTGTCTATAGCCGGTTTGGCTCACCTTGACACAGACTTGATGGAGAAGAGGCACACTTGATGGAGAAGATAAATGTCTGGAAGATTGACAACACCCCCCGGATAATGTTTTTCATTAGGCAGATACGCCAGCGATTGGCTGTTAAACACCAATAAGAACAAAAAGAAAAAAATATGACCAAAAAATCAGATGTAGAATTTGTCGAACCTCGAACAAGTGGTAACTCTTCGGCGTTTGCCGAAATGAAAAAGAGGCTGCATTTTAATCCGGCAGAAGCCATGATCTGGCTTGATGATCGTCGTATGGTGCTGATGCAGGTCGAAGCTCTGGGGTTGCTGCGGCAGGAGCTAATTGAAAGTATCGGTCGGGAGGCAGCCAGGGGACTGTTGACCCGTTTTGGTTACTCCTCTGGTTGTCGTGATGCTGAAGTGGCGGTAAAAATTAATCAGCAAGCGTCGCCAGTGGATTTGTTGATTTCAGGTGGCGATTTCCACGCCTTGCAAGGTGTTGTTGCAGTCGAGTTGGTGCATCAGGAAATTGATATTGAGAAGGGCACTTGCAATATTGAGTTTTTGTGGAAAAACTGCTTCGAAGATCAAGTGCATACCCATTATTACGGCATTTCTTCTGAGGTCGCCTGCTGGATTGAGACAGGTTATGCCTCCGGGTTTCTCAGTACCTGCATGGGAAAACGTATTTTAGTGAAAGAAGTGGAATGCCGGGCACAGGGCAAGGATGTTTGTCGATGTATCGCGCGTCCTCTGGATGAATGGGCCGATATCGATGAAGCCCGTTACATTTACCCCGGTATTACGTTGCCTGAAGCCGGTATCAGCAAGGTTCTAACTGCTGTGACCATGCCCTCAGATGTTACTACGGCTGGTACTGAAGTCCGAGCCGGTATGCTGGGCGTGTCGGCACCTTTTAATGTGTTGATGCACAAGATAAAACGAGTGGCTGCTACCAATGCTACCGTTTTGTTACAGGGTGAAAGCGGTGTTGGCAAAAGTGTTTTTGCCCGTGAACTGGTGCGCTTGAGCAAACGTGCTGGTCAGCCTTTTCTTGAGATGAATTGTGCCGCGATTCCCGATCAATTAATTGAGTCGGAATTGTTTGGTGTTGTGAAAGGCGCTTATACCGGGGCCAATAACAGTCGCCCGGGACGTTTTGACATGGCCGATGGTGGCACCCTGTTCCTGGATGAAGTGGGTACTTTATCCCTTATTGCTCAAGGCAAGCTGCTACGGGTGATTCAGGATGGTGAATTTGAGCCGCTGGGCAGTGTCGAAACCCACAAGGTGAATGTTCGTATTATTGCAGCAACCAATGAAGACCTTAAGGCCCGGGTTCGGGAGGGCAGTTTTCGTGAAGATTTGTTTTATCGATTAAACGTATTTCCCATTCTGGTACCACCTTTAAGAAATCGCAGGGATGATATTCCCCTGTTATTGGAATTTTTCATGAAGAAATTCTCTGATCTTTATGAAAAACACCCGTCAGGCATAACGGCAAGAGCCTTGCAGACTATTTTGAATTATTCCTGGCCTGGTAATATCCGTGAATTCGAGAACGTGATAGAGCGGGGTATTATTCTTTGTGACACCGACCAG
Source organism: Oceanobacter antarcticus (assembly GCF_044962685.1). Classification (NCBI taxonomy): domain Bacteria; kingdom Pseudomonadati; phylum Pseudomonadota; class Gammaproteobacteria; order Oceanospirillales; family Oceanospirillaceae; genus Oceanobacter; species Oceanobacter antarcticus. The sequence goes on along the minus strand of NZ_JBBKTX010000039.1, from coordinate 14,722 downwards.
CCGCTGGCATTCAGTCATCTGTTTACCATCGATACCTTTGCTGCAGACGATACGATTATGGCCCCGGATGAATTTGGATTGTTATCCGAGATCAATCTGCAGGACAAATCAGGTGATGCGGCCAGCCAGGAGGAAAAAGCCATGGAAGAAATGATGCTGTCCAATTGGTCAGATAGTGTGGTGCAACGATCCCGAGTCACTCTGGAGGATGTCGAAGATGCTCTGATCCGATCAGCGATCAAAGCATGTGATGGGAATCTGACGCAAGCCGCCATAAAACTGGGGTTAACCCGGTCGCAAATAGCTTACAAGGCCAAGAAGAAGAAAATGGGCTGATGTTGAGGGGACATCTATTTAATCCTGGACGGCGGCAACCCGCGCCCTGCGGGGCTGCCGGATGATCTCGACTCTGTGTCGCCGACGTTTGACGTGACCCGTCAGGCCTACAAGTCGGCTTCGTGATTCGACACCATCCGAAAGCCCAGAGTGGGCACCGGACTAAATAGATGTCCCCAAATGTTTAATGCATCTGAAAACGGCTGTGCTGGCGATATTTATAAATCAATGACCAGTACGCTGCTTTTCGAGCGGGAACAGCAGGGGGTGAACTGATTGTTCAGTGCATGCTCTTTAGCCGTCATAAAATAATCCCTATGGTCAGGAATACCCTCCAATACTGACGTCAGACAGGTGCCACAGATGCCTTGCTCACAGGAGATCGGGATTTCGATACCATTGTCCAGCAACACGTTGGCAACCGATTGATCCGCCGCTACTTTTAGCTCCTTGCCACTACGCGCCAGCCGGAGTGTGAAACTTTCTGCCTCCTCGTCACCCGCTGTGTCAGCAGAGGCCACATCAGGAGCGGAAAAGTATTCCCGGTGTAATCTTGCCTCGGGCCAGCCGCTATCTGTTGCCTGGCCAAGGACATAGTCCATGAACCCGGCAGGGCCACAGATGTAAAGATGGCTGTCTTCCGGTGTTGCACCAAACACGGTGTCTAGGTTCAGTTTCTGTTTTGCATCACCATCATCACAATGAAGGATAACCTTGGCCGCAAAAGGCGAATGACGCAAACGGTCGATAAACGCCATTGATGTACGCGAACGTCCGCAGTAGTGCAGTTCAAAATCACGGCCCAACTGCTGGAGTTGCTCGGCCATGGCGATAATTGGCGTGATACCCACTCCTCCAGCCAGCAGCAGCGTGAAACCGGTATTTTCATCCAGTGGAAACAGGTTGCGTGGCTTGCTGATACGAATCGTTTGCCCCTCAAGCACCTGTTCGATCATCCCGACCGAGCCACCTCTCGATGCCGGATCATTCAGTACGGCAATGAGGTAACGATCCGTTTTCCCTGCTGGATTGCATAGTGAGTACTGCCGGATCAGTCCTGGACGGACTTCAACATCAATATGTGCACCGGCTTGAAACTTTGGCAGATAGCCTTGCTCCGGCAGTGTTAACTCGAAGGAGTAAATATTTTCAGCTTCCTGCTTTTTTTTGCATACAACGACATCAAACATCGGGATACCTGTCATAAAAAGAGAGATGGCGAGCGCGGTGCTCTGAATATGGCTATTGGGCAACGACCGCTGCCCTAGCGGCCTGAGTGGCTGATACCGTCTTGATCCATGATCATGGGCGGGGAGTGGCTATGATCCACTTTCCCGCTCCAGGGCACTGCTGGTTAGGGTTCGTTTCTGGGGTTGGTTCCCGACGGCTAATCGGTACGGAAACGAGCTAATCAGGCTGGCGTATTTACCTCTGCCAGAATCATCTCATCTAGCAAGCGTCTTGCTTTTACGGCAGCGACATCCGTTTCCAGCAACACTGGTTGCAGCGCAAAAAGATCGAGGACTCCTCCCATCAACTCCTGACAGGCTTCCACCATTGGCTCGTCTTCGTCTGCAAATGCCCGGATTGCATATTCGCTAATCACACGGGTTTTCTCGGTATCGTCAATATCCCGGTTGTGACCAATGGCAAAAAAGTAATGACTGGTGGTGGCGGTTTCCGGTGTCATAAAGTGCATCACCGGTACAATCACCCCTTCTTCTTTGGGCTTGCCGGTTTCAGTAAGACTCACCTCAAGAACCAGCGTTGCTGGCGCGTGCCAGTGCATCAGTGCTCGAAAATCACCCGGAGCACTATTTTCCCAGAAGACAGCAAGCTGGGGGGTTGCTGGCATATCGCGGACAAAATAATTGGACTGAATATCCCGCTCACCCTGCACAAACTCGACGGTCATTTTACCCGGTGCCATGGATTCTTCTGTTGCACCCGCCAGAGTATCGGGATGAAGATAAGGGGCGTGGGTCAGATCCAGCAGGTTGTCGACAAATAACTGATAGTTGACCTTCACCTTGAGGTAACCGGTTGTACTGGCATATTGGTCTTTCTGAACCAGAAACGGCGTTCCCACAATCTGCTCTTCATCGATATTCTCGGCATCTCCCATCCAGATCCACAGCGTGCCTTCGCGCTCAACCAGAGGATACGAACGTAATTGGGCTGCTTTCGGGATAATGCCTCTGCCATGCGGGTTCAGGATGCATGTGCCATTGGCATCATACTGAAGGCCATGATAGGGACATTCGATATTGTCCCCCTTCAACTTGCCTTCACACAGGGGTGCAAACCGATGAGGGCAACGGTTGGAGAGAGCAACAGGGGTTCCGTCCTCTCGTCGGTACATCACGATTGATTCTTCGAGAAACGTCTTTGAAATGGGTTCACGGCCAATGTCAGAAGACCAGCCAGCGCAGTACCAGGCATTCTTTAAATAGTTCATCGCAACCTCTGTTATTTTTTGTTGGTTAAAAGGTGAGCGTCGAAACTGTAGCAATCACAAATGTATTTTTATAATTTAACTAATTCAGCTAACGTATTGATCTTGTCAATGTATTTAGGGGGGGAATCACTCGGTGCGTTTCAAAGGATTAGATCTGAATTTACTGATTGCTCTGGATGTGCTCATCGCCGAGCAGAGTGTCACGAAGGCCGCAGGCAGGCTCAATCTGAGTCAATCGGCGGTCAGTTGTGCACTCAACCGTTTGCGTGATCACTTGCAGGATGAATTACTGGTTAAGGTAGGCCGCAATATGGTGCTGACGCCATTTGCCACAGCCTTGGGCAATGATGTGCGAAATTTGCTCCTGCAGATTGACGCTACCATGAAGTCCCGCCCGGAATTTATTCCTGGCAAGGTCGAGCGCACCTTCAAAATAGCGGCTTCCGACTATATGGCTCATGTGGCCATCAACAGATTAAGACGCCGGGTCTTCAAGCAGGCTCCGGGCATCAAGCTGGAACTGTTGCAAATAGGTATTCATTCGATGGAAATGCTTGACCAGGGAACTATCGACCTGGTGATCGCACCATCCCAGTTCCTGCGCCCAGGGCAATCCAGTCAGCCACTGCTACAGGACACCATCGTCTGTCTGGTGAGTGAGAACAATCAGCTGGTTGGTGATGAGATAGATCTGCCATTGTATATGTCGCTGGAGCATGTCGCGTTCCAGCCCGAAGGCCTTCCGGCAACCTTCGAACGCTGGATGCTGGCAAATCTAGGAAAGCGCAATATCCGGGTATCAACCCTGAACTACGCCATGCTGCCCTATTTCATTCTGGACAGTGACATGGTCGCGACCTTACCACTGCAGCTGGCACTCCTGTACAGCAGGATTCTGCCGGTGCGGATTGTGCAGCCAAGGTTTCATCTGCTGGAATTTACCGAAACCATGCAGTGGCACAAAGCCAGTGACCGCGATCCGGGAATCAGTTGGTTAAGAAATGAGATGGCCGAGGCGGTAGCGGAAGCCAAACTCAATCACGAGATGTGATCTTTCAGAACCAGCGGGTGTTATGCCTGACACCACCGGCGAGTTCCGTTGACCTCTGATTGCATCTGGGCACGGCTCCATTCTGCCTGCTGTCTACTCCCTCTCCCCTTTGCTACGAACTGCGGCGAACAACCGGAGTGCTTGTCGCTCTGAATCACTCCGGGTTTTGAGCTGGCACAACAGGCTCAAGCCCGCTCAATCGGTTCTTGTCATCAATCTTGCTGTGTTGATTTATTTTATCGACACCTTGTTGTTGACGTGTTTTATGTTCTCTGATTTACTATCAAATAATATATCAAATTGAAACGGTATATCTAGGAGCAAAGAACATGATAAAAATAAAAGACATCCTCTACGTTCGTTATGCAACACCAGATCTTCAGGCCATGAAGCAGTTTCTGCAGGACTTCGGTATGAGTGTTGCGCATGAAAATGACAGTGCTCTTTATATGGCAGGAGCGGGCGACTCCCCCTTTGTGCATGTGTCCGAAAAGGCGGAACAAGCAGCGACGCTGGGTTTTGCCCTGGCGGTCGAATCTCGCGATGATCTGGTTGAAATAGCAGCCCTGACCGACACCCCGGTGCTGTTGAACGAAGAACCTTGCGGTGGTGAAGTGGTAAGAATTCTTGACCCGTTTGGTTTTCGCATCGACTTTCTGTGGGGCTATGAAAAACGTGCCGAGGATGCCGTGCGGCTGCCTTACAAAATGAATCCGTCTTCTGAACGTAGCCGCTACGGCAACCCTATACGGGTTGTGCGTAATGCGCCGTCGACGGTGATGCGCTGCGGCCATGTGGCGTTGTTGGTGTCTGATTTTGCCAAGGCAATGCAGTTTTATACCGAGACCCTCGGACTGAAGGTGTCTGATACCTATTTTGATGGCACTGAGACCAATCTGATTGGTGCCTTCCTGCATTGTGACCATGGTGATGAATTTACGGATCACCACACTATCGCACTGGTTGCTTCTCCTCAGGGAGAAAGTCGTTTTGATCACTCCGCCTTTGAGGTTATTGACCTGGATGACCTGATGTTGGGAAATGACCATCTGGAATCCTGTGGTTACAACCACGCCTGGGGTGTTGGTCGGCATGTGCAGGGCAGCCAGTTGTTCGATTACTGGCGTGATCCGTGCGGACACAAGATCGAGCACTGGACCGACGGTGACCTGGTGAATGATCAGTGGCAAGTAACAACTGCCCAGATTACGCCAGATGAGCTGGCTCAGTGGGCACCTGAATTCTCACCTGAATTCTTCAAATAATATTGTTGATTCAAGCATACTGATTCTGTATTGGAGTTGATTGTGAAATTTGTTCAATTTAAAAATGGCAATGATATTAATGATATTGTCGCCGGTATTCTTGTTGATGGTCTGGTGTATACCATCACGGATATTGATTCGAATTTGCCCGCAACCGTGAAAGATATTATTGCTGCCGGTGACGATGCAATGGCGATTATTCGCTCTGCAGATGTATCAGCTCTGACTGGTGTTCCTGAGTCTGCATTGACCTTGGTGTCGCCAGTTCATAATCCACAAAAATATCTGGCTATTGGTATGAATTATCAGGATCACGCTGATGAAGCCCGCGCCGCTGGTATTCCTGTGCCCACAAACCAGTTGTGGTTTAACAAGCAGGTATCCTGCATTACCGGGCCATATTCAGATATTGAAGTTCCCTGGGTTTCCGACAAAATAGATTATGAAGCTGAAATGGCCGTTGTGATTGGCAAGCGCTGTCGTCATGTGTCTGTCGAAGATGCCCGCGATGTGATATTTGGCTATATGGTCAGTAATGATGTCACGGTTCGGGACTGGCAGGCTGCGAGCCAGACATTTACCCTGGGTAAATCCTTTGATACCCACGGCCCATTAGGTCCCTGGCTGGTAACGGATGATGAAATTAAGGATCCATTGGATCTGAAAATGAGTCTTTGGGTTAATGATGAGCTGCGCCAGCAGGCCAATACCGGGTTGATGATCCATAATATTTATGAGCAGATTGCCCATCTCTCTACCGCGATGACGTTAGAGCCGGGTGATATTTTGGCAACAGGAACCTGTGCCGGTGTCGGTATTGCCAGTAATCGTTTTCTAAAGGCGGGAGATGTGGTTAAGGTTGCAATTGAAAACCTTGGCCATATTGAAAATGCCTTTGTTGATGAAAAGAAGTAGTCTCTGTTCACGATATTTCTGTATGACTGAATGAAATTGACTGCCTGAAGATAAAAATAAGATCAGGGTATACTGTGAAAAAAATCAAGTTCCGTGCAATTCTCACTGCGCTGGGAGTAATGCTCCCGGCAGTAGCCAAAAAGAATTCCATGCTGGCAACTATGTTGCAAAAACATAATGCAACCTTTCAGATGAAGCTGAAAGATGGAAGTGCCGGTCGTGTATTCACAGTCAAGGATGGCAAGGTGACCAGTGTTGCTGGTATTTCTGAAGATGCTGATGTCAGCATTGTCTTCAAGAATCTGGACGTGGCACTGAAATTCATGTCCCCCAAACCTGATCGACTTTTTATCGTTCATGCAGCCAAGAACTTTCTGGTTGAAGTGGCTGGTGAAAGTGAAAAAGTCGTGTGGGCCATGCAGGTGCTTAACTGCATTAATCACACCGGTGTTCAGTTCGGTACACCACAAAAAGACGGTGCGGTGCGTTACACCACCATGACCAATGGCGGCCCGCTGTTTGTCTATGTCAAAGACAATAAGATTGTGCGGACGATGCCGATTGACTTTGATACGTCGGATGCCGAGCCATGGACTATTGAGGCGCGTGGTAAATCCTTTACGCCTGAACGTCGTGCCACGGTGGCACCACATGCGTTGGCGCACAAGTCGGTTGTGTATTCCGACAAGCGTGTTCTTTATCCCATGAAACGGGTGGATTTTGACCCGGAAGGGGAGCGCAATCCGCAAAACCGGGGTATTTCAGGCTATGAACGTATTTCCTGGGACGAGGCACTCGATATCGTGTCGAAGGAAATCAATCGTCAGAAACGTGAATATGGCCCAGGCTCAATTGTCTTTCCGATGTCTTCTCACCATCAATGGGGCAATGTCGGCTATTACCTCAGCTCATTGATGCGTTTTGCCAACCTGATCGGTTTTACCCGTTTGGCTGCTAATCCAGACAGCTGGGAAGGCTGGTATTGGGGGGCGATGCACCATTTTGGTGGTTCCATGCGGGTTGGTATTGCCGGTAATTACGGCACCGTTGAAGACTGCCTGAAAGAATGTGAGCAAATCATCTTCTGGTCCAGTGATCCTGAAAGCACCAATGGCGGTTATATGGGCTTTGAAGGCACACCGCGTCGTTTATGGGCCAAGCAGCTGGGCATCGATTTTGTCCATATTGATCCTCACTACAACCCGACAGCCCAGTTGCTGGGTGGCAAGTGGATTCCTATCAAGCCTGGTACGGATTCGGCGCTGGCGATCGCGATTATGAATGTCTGGGTTAAAGAAGATCTTTACGACAAGGATTATATCGCCAAAAACACCACCGGTTTTGATGAATGGAAAGCGTACCTGATGGGTGAAAGTGACGGTGTGGATAAAACACCGGAATGGCAAGCTCAGGAAACCGGGGTTTCTGCTGCTGTCTGTCGTGCGCTGGCACGCAAGTGGGCGGGCAAAAAGACCTATCTGGCACCGGGTGCCAGTGGTAGTGGTTTTGGTGGTGCCTGTCGGGGGGCAACCGGTGCGCAGTGGGCTCGTAACATGGTCATGATGATGGCCATGCAAGGCTGGGGCAAACCGGGTATCAATATGGGTAACCTCCAGGCGGGCACCCCGATTGACCTGCATTTCTATTTTCCGGGTTATGCCGACGGCGGTATATCTGGCGAGCTGAACTGGAATGCCAACTCGGTGAATAATTACCAGAAAATGCCCCATGTTCTGACGATGAATCCGGTCAAGCAGATGGTGCCAAGGCAACAGTTTCCAGAAGCTATTATTAACGGTGAAGCATCGGGTTACCTATGGGATGGCACGGCGCAAGAAGCCCAGTTCGCGCCTTTCCAGTACCCGATGCCGGGTTACTCAAAAATCCGTATGATTTATCGTTACGGCGGTTCGTCATACAGCACGCTGACCAATTCCTCGCGTATGGATGAAGCCTATCGCCATGAATCTATCGATTTTGTGGTGAACCAGTCGATCTGCATGGAAGGTGAGGCGCTGTTTTCAGACATTATATTGCCAGCCTGTACATCGCTCGAACGCTGGGACATTGGCGAGTGGGGCAGTGGTGGTGGTTATTTACCGCATGGTTTTAACGGTCTGAATCACCGGGTGATCGCTCTGCAGCATAAATGCATTGAGCCGCTTGGTGAGTCCAAATCGGATTATCAGATTTTTACCGATATTCTCAATCGACTGGGTCTGGGTACGGTCTTTACCGAAGGGTGCACCGAGCTGGACTGGGTGAAGCGCGTGTATGAATCTACCGATCTGGTGGATTATATTTCCTGGAAAGCGTTTTGTCGCAAGGGTTATTTTGTTGTCCCGGCAGAAAAGGAAGAGCTGAGAGACCCGGTCAATATGCGCTGGTTTGCCGAAGGCCGCCATAAGGATGTTCCGGAAGCCCAGCCTCTGCCATCACAATATGCTGAAACCTTCGGAAAAGGATTACAGACTCCAAGCGGCAAATTTGAGTTTATTCCAGAGACCTTACGCCGGTCTGATCCAGCAAATGAAGAACGGCCTTTGGTTAATAAATACATTCAGTCCTGGGAAGGCCCAGCGACGACCTCGTTAACGGATAAATACCCGTTACAAATGTTGGCAACACATTCCCGCTACAGCTTCCATACCCATGTGGATGGTAAAAACAGCATTACCAATACCATCAATGACCACCGACGTTTGATAGACGGTCATTATTACTGGATTGTACGTATTAATTCGGATGATGCGGAGGCACGTAATATTCGCAAAAACGATATCGTCAAGGTTTTTAACGCCCGTGGAGCGGTACTGTGTGCTGCAGATATCAGCGACCAAGTGGCCGTCGGAGTGGTCAAGTCCTTTGAATCCAGTGCAGAATACAAGCGAGTCATGATGAACGGGGAGTTGGTTGAAATCGGCGGCTGTATGAATATCCTGACTTCAGACCGGCCACAAATGAAAGGTACAAGCAGTATGTCTCCGAACTCCTGTCTGGTTGAGGTTGTACGGTTTGATGTCGTAAAACAAGGTGAAGCGATATGAAAAAGTGGAACCTGCTGATTGATGTGGAATTGTGTGAAAATTGCAATAACTGCGTTCTGGCGACCAAGGATGAATACCTCGGTAATGATATTTCCGGTTATTCGGCCAGAGTGCCGGGTATGGGTAATAATCTGATTGCTATCGAATCTTCCGAACGTGGATCGGGTGCACTGACTGAAATTTCACATCGCCCTGTGAGCTGTAACCATTGTGATAATGCACCCTGTATTCAACATGCTCCGGATGCCATTCAAAAGCGTGCTGATGGCATTGTGATTATTGATCCGGAAAAAGCCCATGGGCGTAAGGATATTGTGGGTTCTTGTCCTTATGGTGCGATTTACTGGAATGAAGAGCTCGCGTTACCACAGCAGTGGATTTTTGATGCGCACCTGTTGGATCAGGGCTGGAAACAACCCCGTGGTGCCCAGGCTTGCCCCACTCATGCTATCTATGCGGTGCAGAAAACGGATGCAGAAATGCAGCAGCACGCCAGTGCCAAGGGATATGAGGTACTGAAGCCGGAGCTGGGTACCTCGCCCCGGGTCTATTATCGCAATAATCACCATTTTACCGATGGTTATGTAGCTGGTGCGGTATTTGCCAAAAATGAATGTCTGGCTGGTGTGCAGGTTACTCTTGAATGTCATGGCCAGCCGCTGGCTGAAGCCATAACGGATGAATTTGGCGAATTCCGTATTCATAAAGTACCGATAACAAAAGATATAATGAAACTCTCTCTGATATCGCAAGGTTTGGCATTTGAGTCGATAGATGTTGGCTTTGGTGATGGAAAATCTTCTATCGTGCTGGACGAGCTGTATATGATTTAATAATTATTTAAAGGCTGTTTTAAATGGCCGTTGTTAATCTGGCATGCTTTTAAATTTCCAGATTGATTAGAATTTCATAAATATAATAAAGGTTCTTGATATGGCAACGACTGAATGTGCCAGAGGCAGACTTGCACTTTGCTCGGCACACGTAGCGGGTATGGTGGATATGGTGGCCTTGCCTGTTTGGGTAGGTAGCCTGATATCCGGTTTTGGTTTTTCACCTGCACGGGCAGGTGGATTAGCCAGTATTTTCCTTATTGGTGTGGTTGTGGCCAGCCTGTATCTGGCACCTCGATTTAATCGTATGAATGCGCGGATTCTGGTTCCTATTGGCTTTATCGTGTGCGGCGTACTGTTTCTGCTCAATATTGTCGTTGATCAATATGAGATCATGGGCATTTTTCATTTTCTCGGTGGTTTGGCCCTGGGTTGTGCACTGTCGCTAACTCATGGCACGGTGGGTCGTAGTACCAATCCTCATCGCACCTTTGCCTTGTTACAGTTTGCTAATGGAGTTTTTGCTATTGGCTTTATGGGCAGTGTGCCATTACTGATTCACGCCTATGGTGCCGAGGCCATGTATTACACTTTTGCAGCCATTATGTGTGTGGCAGCTCTGTTGACCGGGTGTTTCTTTCCCGCGCAACTACCTACACCACAGCCTAAAAGGTCTACGGCCAAGTCCCATGGTTCGCTGCCTGTCGGTGTCTGGTTTGGTATTGCCGGGGTGTCTGTTATGGCCATCACGCAGTCGATGATGTTCAGTTTTCTGGAACGGGTTGGTTCTGCCAAAGGCTTCAGCGTTGAGCAGCTGGCATCCATGTTTGTGATTCTGGGCTTTGTGAATCTGGCCCCAGCGGCCCTGGCGGCAGTGCTTGAAAAACGTTTCAAGCCTCATTTGGTAATGCAGTTTGCCCCGCTCTTCCAGATCGGTCTGGCCTTGTTAATCGTGTATTCCGGCAGTTTTTATATGTATGCCGCTGCCGGGGCTTTTTATCCCTTTATTATGATATTCACTCATACCTTTGCATTCGGCTTGTTTGCAAAACTGGATCCCAGTGGACGAGTTGTCTCTTCAACGCCTGCGATCAATATGCTTGGTGCCAGCATCGGTCCATTTTTGGGTGGCGTACTGGTTCAGGAAATAGGCTATGGCGCCCTTCCTTATGCGGTCAGTGTCCTGGCACTGGTAGCCATGTTGTCATTCTTTATGATCGGTCGACATATCAAACGCAATTCGCCAGTCGTCTTGTCACATTAACCCCATTATCAGTCATCAATAAAGGTTATGAATATGAAATCGAATGATGCGGTCATTGCTTCCTATGCCAGAACCGCTTTGGGTAAATCGTTTCGTGGTGCATTTAATGCCACCCATGGCGCGCAGCTTGGTAAGGCCTCTGTCGCTGAGGCGGTGCGTCGTGCGGGTATCGACCCCAAGGATATCTCTGATGTACTGATGGGCTGTGGGTTTCCTGAAGGACCCACCGGATTCAATATCGCCCGTCAGATCGCCCTGGCAGCCGGTCTTGGTAATAGTGTACCAGGCATGACCATTAACCGCTTTTGTGCCAGTTCCCTGCAAACAATCGCGACGGCTTCACAAGCGGTTATCAGTGGTCAGGGCGAGGCTTTTGTTGCGGCCGGTGTGGAATCTATTTCTGGAACCCAGGGCAGCATGAATACTTTCATGCTGGAAGATACTGATTTGAAGAGCCAGCATCCAGGGATCTATTGGACCATGCTGCAAACCGCTGAAGAGGTTGCCCGGCGCTTCGAGGTTTCTCGAGAGGATCAGGATGCCTATGGCCTGAGAAGCCAGATGCTGGCGGCTAAAGCCGCTGACAATGGTGTGTTCGATCAGGAAATTGTCCCTGTCTCTACCACCATGAACCTGTTTGACCGGGCAACGCGAGCAGTCTCTGGACAACGGGATATTACCGTCAGTCGTGATGAGGGTATTCGGCCAGATACTTTAATAGAGGGATTGTCCGGACTGAATGCCGTACTTGACGGCGGTACGGTAACAGCAGGCAATGCCAGCCAGTTTTCAGATGGCAGTGTTGCGACCTTGGTGTGCAGTCGTGCCAAAGCGCAGGAGCTTGGCGTCGAGCCTCTTGGAGTCTTTCGCGATTTTGTGGTTGCCGGATGTGAGCCTGAAGTCATGGGGATCGGCCCGGTTTATGCCATCCCCAAATTGTTAGCCCGTGCAGGCCTGACCGTTGACGATATTGGTTTGTGGGAAATTAACGAGGCTTTTGCGGTTCAGGTGCTGTATTGCGCCCGTGCTCTGGGGATTCCTCTGGATCGTCTGAATGTTAATGGTGGGGCGATTGCGTTAGGCCATCCCTATGGTGTATCGGGTGCCCGAATCGTCGGCTCCGGTTTGCTTGAAGCAAAACGTCGCGGCGTAAAATATTTTATTGCTTCCATGTGTATCGGTGGTGGTATGGGCGCAGCAGCGCTGTTTGAAATCGAGTAAGGAGATAATCATGACTGCGCAACCCAAGGTGCTTTGGCAACCATCGAATGAGCGACTGAAGCAGGCGAAGTTGACCGGTTATACCAACTGGCTCAAGGAAACCCGAGGAGTGTCGTTTGATCGTTACGATGATTTGTGGTCCTGGAGTGCTGAGACTCACCCAGAAGATTTCTGGAAATCTGTCGTCGATTATTTTGAATTGCCTTACGCAGATACGGTTGGTGAGGTAATGTCCTCCGATGCGATGCCGTACACGCGCTGGTTCAAAGGAGTTACTACTAACTTTGCCGAGCAGGTCTTTCGCTTTGCACACCTTGATAGCCCGGCGCTGGTTTATGAGAGCGAGGCGCTTGGTAAAGGGGAGCTGAGTTGGTCTGAACTGAAACAGCAAGTGGCTTCTCTTGCGGAATGTCTGCGTAGTCAGGGGGTACAGCCAGGAGATCGGGTTGTCGCCTGTTTGCCGAATACCTGGCATGCGGTTGTGTCATTTCTGGCCGTTGCCGCAGTCGGTGCAATCTGGTCTATATGTGCCCCAGAAATGGGACCAGTTAGTATTCTGGATCGTTTTCAGCAAATAGAGCCAAAAGCATTCATCGCCTGTGATGGCTATGTTTTTAGCGGCAAAACCATCGATAAAAGACCCGTTATCGAAGAAGTGGCATCCAGTCTACCAACGCTGAAAACCATTATCAGGGTCAATCTTATATCTTCAGATCGTGCGGATATTGCCGGAAAGGAAACCATATCATGGCAACAGGCCAGCAGTCAGAAACCCCAGTTGCGGTGCGAGTCCGTATCATTTGAACAGCCGCTTTGGGTAGTATATTCATCCGGTACCACCGGTATTCCCAAAGCGATTGTGCATGGTCATGGTGGCGTCGCTCTTATGAATATAGTGTCGGCTGCTTTTCATACCGACTTGGGGCCGGGTGATCGCTATCTTTGGGTTGCCAGCACCGGTTGGATTGTTTGGAATATATTGGTGTGTGGCTTACTGGTGGGCGCTACGGTATGTCTGTTTGACGGTGCGCTTACTGGCTCAGGCAGCACACCGGATTGGCAGAGATTGTGGCGATTTGTCGCCGAGAATAACGTAGAGGCATTTGGGGCCGGTGCTGGTTTCTTTGCTTCTTGCGATAAATTTAATGTCGAACCTGGTAGAGACTGTGATTTGTCGACGCTACGAACCATTATTTCATCAGGTGCGCCCCTGACCCCTGAGTCTTATGAATGGATTTATCGTCAGGTACCGGATGTTTGGGTGACCTCTGCTTCTGGCGGGACAGATATTGCCGGTGCTTTTATTACTGGTGCACCGACATTGCCCGTGTACTCTGGAGAAATGCAGTGCCGGGGACTAGGAGCTGCTGTTTATGCCTTTGACGATGATGGGCGGCCAGTCGAAGGGCGGGTGGGTGAGTTAGTGTGCACCCGTGCTTTGCCATCCATGCCGTTGTATTTTTGGGGCGACAAGGATGATGAGCGTTATCTTGACAGTTATTTCGGCATGTATACGGATGCAAAGAGCGGTCAATCTGTGTGGCGTCATGGCGACTGGCTGGAGCTTAACTCCAGGTCACAGGCATCAAGTGGCGTTATTTTTGGACGTTCTGACGCTACTATTAACCGTGGTGGTATTCGCATGGGAACCAGTGAAATATACCGGGTGGTTGATCGCTTGCCAGTGGTAGCGGATTCGATGGTGGTTGACCTCGAATACCTGGGCAAACCATCGATGTTGGCCCTGTTTGTCGTTCTTCGGAATGAATCTGAATTGACGACGGAGATCGAAGACACTATTCGCTCTGAAATTCGTGTTTCCTTATCACCTCGTTATGTGCCGAATAAAATCCTGGCAGTTCCGGGTATTCCTAGAAATATAACCGGTAAAAAACTGGAGTTGCCAATAAAAAAAGTATTATTGGGTTTTAATCCGGAAGATGTTGCCAAACGTGATGGTTTGGCAAACCCGGATATATTTGACTGGTATGTTGATAACGCCCAGGAATTTATCTGATCAATGAATTGATTACACCGCCAGCCGCCTGTGCGGCTTTTTGGGAGTCTTGTCACTGGCTCCCCTTTTTTATTCCTGCTCCTTCGGGAGTAATAACCGATTCCGGTCGGTTTACTATTCTGGTTTAAGGGCTGCCAGATACCTTTATTTTGCCCTTTATTGTTTTAGCGAGTTACGTCCAAACGGAGATCATAATGATAAAAAACATCTGCAGGCATAACGCTAAAGTTACCGTCCGACAAAACAGAGCCTTTCCGGTTTCTCTTTTGGCACTGGCAGTGACGGCTGCTTCCTTTTCTTTTGTTACCCCGGTGG
>NZ_JBBKTX010000038.1:0-21016 GCF_044962685.1 Oceanobacter antarcticus | reverse complement strand
GATAGAAACCGCCAAAGCGAACGACCTGGAGCCTTACGCGTATTTACGGAGAGTGTTTGCCCAGTTGCCGTTATGCGAAACCGTGGAAGACATCGAAAAACTGCTGCCTGAGAATATGAAATCGGCCGTTATTTAAATCGGTAGATGGGGTTGTTTGAGCGTTTACTTATAAAGGCACTAAAATGCCTTGAGATATTCGTTGGTGGATACGATACCTCATCGCAAATGGATTGGGGGTTCCCGGTCGGCGTCTGGGCTCTGGAAAACGCTTCAATCCCCAATCTTCATAGTCGGTTCCGACGCATCCTCTGCCACCTTCGCAGATTTAGCACATCAAAAGCACGATTCTCTTGCTCCGGGTTTAGTATGTGTCTTCCAATGGGCCGAGCTACCAGGTCTGCCAGTTGTAGACCTGCTGAGTTGGACGCTTTGCTGGTCATTCGTAATTTGAAAGGCAGGCCCTGATGGAAGCGGTTCTCACCGTCACAAATACGGCGAAATTCCACTTCTGTGGGCGGCATCGAGATAGCAGTTTGCAAATTTGCATCTGGCGCACTCTCCAGCACCATCAACAGGCGTGATTCGATGTTGTGCAGGCCCAGTTTCTGTTGCTCCTGGACAAAGCGAGGGTGACTGGCATTGACAGCCTGGATCATCAGATAAAAAACGTTTTCGCCCAGACGGGTGTCGAGCAGGTAAGGGGCCGGAGCGGCTGGATCCTGGTTTGGTTTTGCCCCCTGGGGATGAGGTATCACCATGGCGTATCCGCCCTGATGATAAAGCAGAGGTGCTCGGCCAAAGTCTTCAAAAACCTCAACTTTGCCGATCAGAATCCAGTGATCACCGGCATCAATATGCTCGAACAAGCTGCACTGGAAGTTGCCAGAGCAACCATCAAATACCGGAGCTCCACCAAAACCCTGGCGGAAACTGATACCGGCATATTTATCATCCGCCGGGCGAGCGAAGCCGTTGGACAGCTCGATTTGATTAGAAGCTAAAATGTTGACAGTGAAATGCTGTGCGGCCTGAAAGGTCTCCCAGGCACTGGAGCGTTTGTCGAGGCTCCAAAGAATCAGCGGTGGATCCAGCGATACCGAATTGAAGCTGTTGGCGGTGACGCCAACCTTGTTTCCATCCGCATCGATCGCCGTAACAATGGTGACACCACAAGCGAAGTTACCCAGTGCGCGGCGGAACTGGCGTGGGTCAAAAGGTGTTGCAGAACTCATAATACGCTCCCGTGGGATCTGCATCAGACCCCTTTTATTGTCGGTTCCTCCATCCTAACAAGCTGTGTTGGCGGATCACGGTCGATAACCCGAAAGCGCTTTTCAATCTTTTTTGGCTTCGTACGGTTTTGTTGATCAGAACACTCTCAGAAAACCGCACAAAGCGTTCAGAGCGCGCATAATTACTCATAAGGGGACATATATTTAATCCTGCACGACTCTGCGCGAGTGTTGCCGGTGATCAGGGCAAACCGGCTTCGTGATTCGACCCCATCCGAAAGCCCAGAGCGGGCACCGGATTAAATAGGTGACCCCATAACTCCCGATAGGAAATTATTCAGGCGGAGCGGTGTATTACTCTCCATGCCGCTCTATTCGCTATGGATCATAGATGAAGTCTATGAGCTGATCAGGTATCCGGTTCGGGGTGTGTCACTGGCTGGGTGATCCCTTGCTGCGAGTGCAGCAAGGGATCAGGACATAACACCCGGAAGGCCAAAACCGGATGTTATGAACAGGGGTTATCAGCTTCCTGATGACGGCTGTGCCCTTGTGCGGCACAGGCTTGCTGTCAGTAACAGGATAACCAACAAAACCAGTGCGGTTACTCGGGTGGCAATCAACAGGCTGGTGCTGCCCATGGCGGGGAACAGGAGCAGCGCACCACTGGCGATAAAGCCAAAGCGTTGCAGGCTGCCTAGCCGCTGGCCAAAGTAGCCGACAAAACCGACGGAAATAGCCCATACCCCTGCCAGCGTGGTGCTGATGGCGATGACGATATCGCCCGTGTCTCCCAGTAGCAGCAGGGCCGGTGTGGTGACAAACAGGAAGGGCACAATGTAGGCCGTCCAGCCCAGACGCATGGAGGTAAAGGCTGTTTTGATGGGATCCGCTCCGGCGATGCTGGCGGCGAAGAAGGCACCAATCGCAATCGGTGGGGTAATCATCGACATCATGCCCATGTAGAAGATAAACAGGTGGGCGGCGATCGGTTCAACGCCAACCTGAATCAATGAGGGAGCCACTAATACGGCCAGGAGCAGATACACTCCTACGGTTGGCATCCCCATGCCCAGCACAATACAGACCAGCGCCGAGATCAGTAGCAGCAGGAAGAGGTTACCTTCGCCCAGCTGTACCAGGAAGTAGGTGAGTCCGAAGCCGAGTCCGGTGACGTTCAGAATGCCGATAATAAATCCGGCGGCAGCGCCAATCATGATGATGTCGACGATGGAGTGGCCTGTTTCTGCCAGGGCTGCGCGGATGTCGCTGATGCCCATCCGTTTGCCTTTGTAGCCACGGCTAACGCCGACGATCAGCGCACCCAGTGCACCCCAGAGCGCAGCGGTTTCGGGTCGCAGATTAAAGAAGAACAACGCCCCCACGACCGCCGCAAAAGGCACCACAAAAATCCAGCCATTACGCAGTACCTCATTCCGTTGCGGGATCAGCGCCGGGTCAACCTTGGCGATGCCTTCTTTGGCGGCTTCCAGATCAACCTGAATAAACAGCGCCGCGTAGTACAGAATCGCTGGCACCAGCGCAGCCAGTACGACGTCGGCGTAGCTGATTTGCAGGAACTCGGCCATCAGGAAGGCAACAGCCCCCATCACTGGCGGCATAATCTGGCCTCCAGTGGAGGCAACCGTTTCTATTGCGGCGGCGGTTTGTGGTTTGAAACCGCCCTGCTTCATCATGCGAATGGTGACGACACCGGTCGCGACAATATTGGAGACCACCACCCCCGAGATAGAGCCAAACAAGGCGGAGGCTATGGTGGCGATCTTGCCGGAACCTCCACGTGAGCGGCCCATCAGGCAGAGTGCCAGATCATTAAAAAAATCGGCACCACCGGAGCGCAGCAGTAGTTGTCCGAATAAGACAAAGCCAATGACAATGGTAGCGGCCACGGCCAGTGTCAAACCCAGCATGCCGTTGGTATCCAGCCCGAGGTAGACCACCAGGCGGTCGAATTCGACATTGCGGGTTTGCAGCGGGCCAGCCAGATGATGCCCCAGCAGTGCGAAGGCCAGAAAGGTGGCCACGACAATCACTAAGGTGATGCCAACGACCCGGCGTAAACCTTCCATCACCAGTAGCAGAAAAGTCACCGACAGAATCAGCGCGGAGAGTGGCATATCCAGTTGCCGCTCGACCAGCCAGGGGTACTGCACCGACAGGTACAGCCCGGCTCCAAGGCCGATCAGCCCCAGTGCGGTATCAAACCCGCGTCGTAGCGGATTGGCCTGTGGCTTCAGAAATACCAGCGCCAGGCTGATGCCGAGAATCACCGCCAGATATTGCTCGGTATAAATGGCCAGACCCAGTCGGCTGAACAGATCTGCGGCGTAGGCAATGGCGGCCAGTGTAATCAGTGTCCCCAGCAGGGTACGGATCTGTTTACGCCCAGCGGACTCCACCAGGGTGGGTTGATGAACGGTCGATGACTCACTCATGTTGTGTCTCCAACAGATCATGGCTCAGGGAGTTATTCATGCCACAGGCCCTTTTCCTTGAAGTAACGGATGGCACCGGGGTGATAAGCCAGGCCGGGATAGACCTTGTAAGGTTCATCGGTCGACAGGGTACGGAAGCCGGGGAACAGCTTGATCAGTTCCGGTTTGCTTTCCAGCACGGTTTTCACCATCTGGTATACCTTTTCATCGTCTACATGGGCACCGACAACCAGCACGTTATCCCAGGTCACCATTTGCATGGGGGCGTCGACACCAACAAGGTGCGGGGCAGGGGTTACTGCGGAAAAATAGAACGCCGGGCGTATGGCTTCCATGGCAGCGGCGGCAATTTCATCGCTGGCTACCGGAACAAATTTGACGCCGCCGACCGAGGCATCCACCTCAGCAACCTTGGGGCCTCCAACCGCGAAGTACGTGGCATCAATACGGCCAGAAGACAGGGCGTCGGCCGCCCGAATCAAATCCGGTACCAGCACCTGTTCGACATCGCTCCATTCCAGCCCACTGGTTGCCAGCATGGCAGACATATGCGAACGACCCAGCGGGAAGGCATTCCAGCCTGCGGCGACCCGCTTGCCGGTCAGATCCTTGATCGAGTTGATACCGGAGTCCTTGCGCACAAAAATACCGATGGGTTGGGGGCTGATGCGCATGGCTAACCGCAGGTTGGGCCGTTCCCGGTCGCGGTAGTCGGCCATGCCATTGGCGGCCACAATCACATCATTGACGTCGTTGATGGCAAACTCAGCCAGCCCCTGATCGACCGAATCCATCATGGCGCGGTTACCGCTGAACGGCTGCACCACGGCATTCATATTATTTTTCGAGCGGGCAATGTTCGCGATGGACGTGCTCATGGTGTTCCAGACGGAACCCTGAGGCGGTGATGCAAACGACATCATCTGGGCTGAACTCAGGGATGAACACAGGCTGAGTGTGATGCCGGTGAGCAGTGACAGGGTATGTGTTTTCATTATTATTCTCCGGTGTTTCTTTATTGTTATATAAGCGCTGTGAGTACCTGGGCCGGGTGTTAGCCAAGCCGCAGAAAAACCTGATCGTCCTCCACCCGAGTGACGTAGGTCTGGATGTCATCGGTCAGTGGCAGGCACATGGCCTTACCGGTCTTGATGCAGAACTTGCCCTGATGTAACGGGCATTCGATTTCCCCATCTTCCAGAAAACCGTCACTGAGCAAGGCCTGGCCATGGGTACAGACGTTATCGGTAGCGAAGACTTCGCCATCCATTTTGTAGAGCGCGATCGGATGGCCGTTAACGCTGACACCAATCACGTCGTCGTCGGGAATGTCATCCAGCGCGCTGACGCTGATCCAGGAATCCGTCATAAGCACCTCAAATCGGATAAATCAGGGAGTTCAGAATCATGTCGTTATCAAACACACAGATTCTTGATTGAATACGCAGGCCGTCTTCTGTCTGGATCAGACGATCGATATAACGACCGACGTTGAATACCTCGGCGATGCCGTCGTATTTGGTACGGAACACGGCATAGCTGGCTTCGGCCTCGATGACTTCGCGATCCTGGCGGAGGATGCGCGCTGCGGACACCACATGGCGTTGCATATAAGGATCGTGGAAAATGGTTTCGGTGATGCCGTAGATCCGGTCTTTCAGCATGCCTTTGCTATCCAGCGACAGCGCCGCCATGGGCATGCCCCGGTCGAAATTTTCCCGTGACTGAACGCGGTAGACGCAGTCATCGGTGAATATATTGATCCAGCGCTCCCAGTCTTGGGCATCCACGGCGGCGGCGTAGTCCTGGTGCAGTTCGCTGACTTGCAGGTAGGTTTCAATAGACATGATTACAGCTCCATCATCTTGCGCCAGTACTGATACATTCCCCGGATCAGAGTCTCGGAGACCATATGATCGGTGTCGGCCACCTCGCGTCCTCCCAATTCCGCCAGTGAGCGGTGAAACGGTTTTTGCTCAAAACCTTGCTGGGAAAACTCGATAACCTCGCCATCGTCGGCAGATACAAAACCGGCCGGGCCAAACAGATTGGCCTGACTCAGGCGGCGTTGGGTGAGTGCTTCGCTGTCATCTTCGTAACCGAAGTGGGTCCAGACAAAATCAAAAGAATCATGGCCATGGGGTTGGATGTGGCGGGTGGTCACGCTGTTGACCTGCTGTTGCAGGATCACACTCGGGAACAGGGTCATCATGACGGCGGTCGGGCCGTCCCACCAGGGTTCGGCTTCAACATCGAGAAAGCGTGGATCATTCAGTGCCATGCTTTCCTTGAAGCTGCTGACACCTTCGGTGACCGAGGCATTTTTGCCGCCTTCACCACGGGTCGAGATCATGGCGGCATGGCGATGGTGCTGATCCATTTTCAGTTCGGAGCGGTTATCTGCACGCCACAGTCCGAAGGTCACAAACCAGGTGTGCAGCAGCCCCGGATGGTAAGGATCCTTGATGTTTTCCATCATCAGCTTCCAGTTACCTGGAATACGCTGTTTGTTGTAACCCAGGATTTTTAACTGGCGGCCATTAAACATACGGTCGAAATAGTGCAGCATTTCAGGGCCGACGAAGTCTTCAAAGGATTCCATTTCGTGGTCGAACGTCGCAAAGACCACGCCACCACGCTGGGCTACTCGCAGCTGGGTCAAACTGTGGTTGGCGGGGTTGAAATCGTTAGGCATGCCGCCCTTGACCTGGCCGTCCTGCTTGACGCCACGGCGGAATGGCACACCTTGCAGGTTGCCTGCAAGGTCGTAGTTCCACTGATGGTAGGGGCAGACAAAACTTTTGGCCGTGCCCTGTTTTTCACGACAAAAGCGCATGCCCCGGTGGGCGCAGACGTTTTCAATCACCTGGATACTGTCATCGGCGGCGCGCACCATAATGACGGAGCGTTCGCCAATAACGGTGCGCTTGAAATCGCCGCTGTTGGGGATTTCTGCTGCAAGTCCGACATAGCACCAGTGATTGCGGTAGAACAGTTTGTCCAGTTCCTGCTGGTAAATCGCGCTGTCGGTATAGACCCGGAACGGGATGCGGCTGGTGTCCTCCTGATCCCAGGCGGGCGTAAGAGGAATCCGTTGTTGTTCACTCATCGTATTCACCTTTTTATCGTTATTGGTGTTTATCGTTATTGGTGTTTTTTCGGTTGTCGCTGGGCGTTATTGCCGGGCATTTGTTCGAGCCGGTCAGGGCTCAGGTTGCCTGCCGTTACACGCCGCTGGGGTAAAACGCATCGGCATAAATCCGGTCGATGCTGGCACCTCGTCGGGTGCACGCCAGAGAGGCGGCTTCGACCATGGCAGGCGCTCCGGCCAGGTAAATGCGGTAATCCTGCAAATCAGGAAAGTCGTTGATGACGGGGTCGGTGACCAGACCGCACTCGTATTGCAAGGTGTCGGGCGTATGGCTGAGCAAGATGCGATAGTGGAAATTAGGGTAGTCGCCAGCCAGCGTCTGAAGGTAATTCAGGCCATACAAATCGGCTTCGGTGCGGGCGCCAAACAGCAGGGTGACGGGGTTGGCCATGCCAGACTCCAGTGCCCCGCGCACAATGGAAAGAATCGGTGCCAGACCAGTACCGCTGGCCACACAGAGCATGGGGCCAGCGTGTTTGCGGCGCAGATAGGAAGCCCCCAAAGGGCCATTCAATTTCACGCTGCTGCCGGGTTTTAATCGTTCATCCAACTGGCTGGTCACACGCCCGTTAGGCACAACACGAATATGAAATTCCAGTTCATCATCAGTGGCCAGTCCGGCCATGGAATAGGCGCGGATACCCTCTGGCCAGAATTGCAGGTTGGCGTATTGGCCCGGAGAATAATCCAGCGGTTTGTTGGTACGCAGACGCAGACGGCGGACATTATGAGACAAGGTTTCAAAGGCCGTCACGGTGCCTTTCAGGGTTTTGGTGGGGTGAATCACCACCTCGTCCATCTCCGGCAGTTCGATCACACAATTACTTTCGACGTGGCTCTGGCAGGCCAGCACATAACGCCCGCTGGACGCCAAGCGGCCATCGGCGGCGGAAGGGCCCTGAACATTGCCTTCAATTACCTTGCAACGACAGGTGCCGCAGCGGCCAGACAAACAGCTGTAAGAGACCGGTATGTCATTGGCAAGTAAGACATCCAGCAGAGTGCTGCCATTTGCGGCGATGACGGTTTTATTGATTGGTGTTATCAGGACTTCCATTATGGCTCCGCAAGCGTGTATTCAACTTGTTTTGCACTATAGGGAGGCTCGTGATATTGAGACAGCTAATAGGCTGAATAAGCAATCTTCACAATATGAATAACAGGGGGAGCCGATGATTCAGTTGCGAGAGATCGATCTTAATTTGCTGCTGGTGTTTCAGCTGATGTACCGGGAGCGTAAAACCGGCCCGGTTGCAGAACAACTGGGTCTGTCGCAGCCCGCCGTCAGTAATGCTCTGGGCCGATTACGCAAGACCTTGAATGATGAGCTGTTCGAGCGTACCTCCAGGGGGATGCGACCGACTCCCTTTGCCGATGCCATTGCCGAATCCATTGGGTATGCACTCAGTACCTTGCAGGATGGACTGAATTATCAGGAACGTTTTGACCCAATACAGAGCGAACGGGCGTTTTGCCTGTCGATGACTGATCTGGGCGAGATGTACCTGCTGCCGCGTCTGATGGCTTATTTGGCGATACACGCACCCAATATATCACTAACGACAGTTAGAGATACGGGCCGACCGTTGAAAGAAGAAATGGAAGGCGGAAGCGTGGATCTGGCGATTGGCTTGCTACCACAACTGGAAGGCGGGTTTTATCAGCGGCGGCTGTTTGATCAGGACTATGTCTGTCTGATGCGGGCAGGCCACGCACTGGCAGATGGTGAGCTGACGCTGGAACGTTTTTCCGAGGCGCAGCATATTATCATCGAGGCTCAGGGCACCGGCCACGGCCGGGTTGAAAAGCAGCTGATGCGGAGTGGCATTTCACGCATTGTGAGGTTGCGGCTGCCGCATTTTATTTCGGCTCCCTATATTGTCAGCACGACGGATCTGGTAGCGACCGTCACCGAAAAACTGGCGTTACAAACATCAAAAAGCCTGGGGTTGGTGGCCCGGCCGCATCCGGTGCCGATTCCTCCGGCGCAGATCAATGTGTTCTGGCATCGTCGCTATCATCAGGATACGGGTAATATCTGGCTAAGAAATATCGTTTTTGAGTTGTTTTCTGAATAGCGGATTCCGAGGCTTTATTTGCCTTCAATCACCATGCCGAACAGCTGATTCTGAGTGCCGATGCCCAGTTTGTCGTACAGGTTACGGCGGTGGGTCAGCACGGTATTGGGACTGATACCCAGATCCAGAGCAATGGCGTCGGAGCGGTAACCCAACACAATACGAGAGCCGACATCGAGTTCGCGGGCGGTCAGCTGTTTACCCACGGCTGCTGCCAGACGTGCCCGTACCCAGGGCAGATCAAACACCATGCGATGTTGTCGAGTCAGCTGGATATGACGCTGCAACAGGGTGGCCAGCAACTCACCATGCTGAGCCAGCGAACTCATGTCGAGGCGGGTCGAGTGTTCAGATGCCAGTCGATACAGGTTAAGACACAAGGCCTGACCATCGTTCTGATACATAAACGCCAGCTTTTCCTCAATACCACAGCGCTCAAGCAGCTGATGACGGTAATCCCCATCGGCCAGCTCGCGCGCGTTCTGCTGGCGAATACGAGGTTGCCCGCTGGCTGCTTGATGGCGTAGCCAGTCAAGGTTGGGGTCGCGTTGAAAATAGTACTCGTCATACAGGTGACGGCACTCCCGTGCTAACGGTTGATAGATTGCACCGGTGGAAAACAGTGTCAGCGGGTGTTTATTGTTCGCCCGGAAAGAAATCAACAGGCAATGATCGGCACCGGTCAGGCGTCGCAGGCTGCTGACCAATGTCGATTCAAACGTGTCGGCACCGAGTGACCCAATCAGATCAGTCAGCGGCAAATCGGTGGATTGCGCCGGATTCATACGACTACCCCAGTGTGTTGTTATTATTCTGAACGGATAGTTAGGGGGTGTTCTCAATTATTTGACCCTGACCCCTCGGGCTGAGACCTGTGACTTCCAGCACGGCGTTATTCGTCACTTGCTGAGCTCGCTAAACCGCGTTCCTGATGCCTTGTTCTGAAACCAACCGGCTCTCAGCTGGCTCGGTTGAATCATCGAAAACGTCCCCTGATATTTTTACTATGTGGTAGCTGGCGTGTAGCTGGCAAGTAGAAACTGTATTTCACTGCGTCCACTTCCGGCCCGCCGGTGTTTTTCTCTTCTGGCTTCTGGCCTTTCCTCCGCGGTTTATCTTTTGCTCTGATCCTGGCTGGGCTGCATCAACTCACAAGATCTTGTGAGTGTCGTCAGCGTCTGGCCGACGTAACCTGTTCGCAACGGTTTGATAACAACAACAGGAGACCGTGATGACTCTGACACGTATTCAGCGTGCTGCCCAAGTGGCAGGAAAAAGCCTGGCCGGGCGTGACACCCCGTTTATTTTTAATGAATGGTACGTTGCCGCCTTGTCTCGGGAAGTCAGTCGCGAGCCGCTGGCTCGCACTATTCTGGGTAAAACCCTGGTGTTTTACCGCAAACAGGATGGCGGCCCGGTGGCACTCAGTAACCGTTGCGCCCATCGCTCATTCCCTCTCGACAAGGGCACCCTGGTGGGCGATCACCTGGTGTGTGGCTACCACGGTATGCGTTACAACGAGCTGGGCGAGGTGATAGAGGTGCCATCCCAAGCCTCGTGCGGCGGTATTTCCATTCGTCATTATCCACTGGTGGAAATGGGGCCGGTTATCTGGATCTGGATGGGGCAGCCAGAACAGGCAGATCCTGCCACCATCCCGGAGATGCCGATGCTCGAAGACGGCTGGGTCACGTCGGAAGACTATATGGATCTGAAAGCCAACTACGTTTATCTGCATGAGAATTTGCTGGATCTGACCCACCTGAGTTTTTTGCATGCCAACACCTTTGGTACACCGGATTACGCCCGCGCTGATTTTGACGTCCAGATCTCGGATACCCGCATGTGGCTGAAACGCTACGTCATGCCGACCCGCTTGCCACCGGTCTGGGCCAAACCAACCCGGCTGGAAGGCAAGGATGCGGCGCGAATTACCACCTCGGATTTTGTCTCCCCGGCACTGCATATCGTCCACGCCGAGTTTTACGACCTGGCGCTGGCGGAATCAGAGCGCCCGGATCAACGTATCAAAACGGCGCATATACCGACGCCATCAACCGCGACCGAAACCCATTATTTTGTTGTTCACGGCCGCAACTTTGCGTTGGAGGAAGGCGACGTCACCGACTTTATGCACCAACAGCTGATGGCCGCGTTCCAGGAAGACGTGGTGGGCTTGCAGCAACAGGAAATACTGATGGCGGCAGAAATGGACGACAACTATTTCGAAATATCGGTGAAGTCAGACGCAGCCAGTGTCGCCATGCGGCGTTATATCAAGCGTCGTGCAAACGAGGAGCAGGGCTTGATAACGACAGATGCCCCGGCGTCATCGACAGCCCCCACGGCTCCCGCAGCACCGGCGACGGTCGGCAATATTCCAGTGCCGGTCTGAGCCGTGACGGCTGTCGTTGTGCTGAAAAACAGGATGGATAAACGAGGAGTTGTCATGAGTATCCAGATTGAGGTCACCGCTGCATCAGGTCGCCAGCAACAGCTGGAAGCCGCCGATGGTGCACTGTTGATGGAAGTATTACGGGATCAGAGTGACGGTGTCGAAGGTATCTGTGGTGGCTGTGCCGCATGTGGAACCTGCCATGTCCATATTGCCCCGCAATGGCTGGAACGGCTGCCAGCCATGCCCGCAGAAGAACATAACCTGCTGGATGCCCTGGACGTGCGTAATGACCAGTCGCGACTGAGCTGCCAGATACGGCTGGATGCCAGCCTTGATGGCCTGTCCCTGATCATTGTGCCGGCCGAGTGCTGAGGAGAGGGTATGAAAAAATTGCTGATTGTAGGTGGTGGTCATGCTACCGCTGCCTTGCTGAATCAGTTACACAAGCAAACCAGCAATGGCTGCTTCGACTGGCAAGTGACGGTGATCTCCGCCGAGAGCACCGAGGCGGTAAACCGGCCGTTGCTCTCGAAAGATTACCTCAGTCACAAGGTCGGTGACGATCAGCTGCCACTGATCGCCAGTGAGGTACGCCAAGCCATGACGAGCACCCTGGGTCTGCAATGGCTTACTGACTGTCGTGTGATCTCGGTCGACCGTCAGAGGCATCAACTGCAGCTGTATAACGGCTGTAAGCTTGAGTGGGATACGCTGGTGTTGGCCACCGGTGTCCGTTTGCGCCAGCTTTCTCTGCCGGGTGGTGATCAGCCAGTCAGTGAGATGAAGGGGGTCTTTTACCTCAAAACCGCGAGCCAGTCGCAGGCTCTGAGGCAAGCGCTGCAACATGCCCGTCAGCTGACGGTGATTGGTGGCGGGTTTATCGGACTGGAAGTAGCGGCAACGGCGCGCCAGCAAGGGGTCGCCGTCCGTGTGCTGGAATCTGGCGAGCGCTTGTTACGTCGGGTGGTGGCTGCTCCGGTCTCCCACTGGTTTCAGCAAATGCACATCGAACAGGGTGTCGAGCTGCGCCTGAACAGCTCGTTACAGCACCTGCTGGCTGACGATCATGGCAACGTACGAGCGATACAGCTGGCGTCTGGCGACGTGCTGGCAACCGATCTGGTGGTCGTCGGGGTCGGGGTTGAGCCTGAAACCGGCTTGGCACAGTCTGCCGGGCTGGCATGTGACAACGGCATACTGGTGAATGAACAGTGCCAGACCTCCGATCCAAATATTTTTGCGGCTGGTGATGGGGCCAATCGGCGGCATCCCCTGTATCAACAACGGCTGCGACTGGAGTCGGTAGAAAATGCCACTCATCAGGGTCAGCTTATTGCGGCGATGTTAACGCAGAGTCCGCTACCACCGACGGCGGTGCCTTGGTTCTGGTCAACCCAGTACGACGCCCGTTTGCAAATTGCCGGACTGTCGCAGGGTTACGACCAGCTCATCACGCGCCAGGCCAAAGGCAAGCCGGGAATCAGTTGGCTGTATTTACGTCAGGGTCGTTTGCTGGCCTGTGATGCAGTCAATCGCCCGGCGGATTTTCTGCAGGCAAAAAAACTGATCGGTAGCGGTCAGTTGCTCGACCCGTTACAGGCGGCTGACGCCGCAATACCACTGGGCCAGTGTGTGGCCCCTGTTGATCCTGACGATCCCAACGCCGGTAATTCCCGCACGTTGGCAACCGCTGCGGTGGCTTCCTGATCAGGCTCTGGTCACCGCCGCAAAACCACACAATCACAACTCCCTGAACCAATAACAAAATCAAAAGGGTACTCCGATGCGCAACCTCATAAAAAACATTATCCAAACCTCGCTACTGGCCGCCATCACGGCCACCGCACTGGGCCTGGCCGCTCAGACACAGGCTGAACCTGTGATCATGCATGTGGCTACTGCCGGGCCGCCAGGGCATGTCCAAAACAGCATCGTATTTCCAACCTGGGCCAAATGGATTGAAGAAGCCACCGAAGGTCGGGTACAGGTCAAACTGGAATACGGCCTTGGTAATCAGTCGACCTTTTTTAATCTGGTCGAAGATGGCGTGGCCGATGCCGCCTGGGCCTATCATGGGTATGTGCCAGGTCGCTTCCAGCTGACCCAGGTCGTCGAGTTACCGAACCTGGGCGTCGATGCCGAAGCCGCTTCACAAGCCTATTGGGAGGTGTATCAGAAATATCTGGCCAAAGCCGGAGAGCATGACGGCCTGGCGCTACTGGGCTTGTTTACCCATGGGCCGGGGCAGATTCACAGCACCCGCGCAATCAATCATCTTACCGATCTGCGGGGGATGAAAATCCGCGTGGGTGGTGGTATTCAGCAAACCTTGGCGGAACGTCTGGACGTCACGCCGATTGCAGCACCCGGCCCCAAAGTATACGAACTGCTGCAACAAGGCATCGTTGATGGTGTCTTTATGCCAGCCGCCAGCCAGAAGGACTTTCGTCTTGCCGAAGTGGCTCCCTACCTGACGTTGCTGCCGGGCGGCTTGTATATGGGTAGTTTTGCGATTTTTGCCAATGAAGAGTTTCTCGATTCGCTCGAGCCTCGGGATCGCAAAGCTATCTGGGCGGTATCCGGGGCACGCCTGTCGGCGCTGGCTGGCAAAGCCTGGGATCAATCGGACAAAAATGGCATCAACATGGCCAAGGATCAGCACGTTCATATCCAATATGTTGCTGCTGGGGGTGCCATGGTGAATGAATATCAAGCCATGACCAAAGGCATAGATACCGACTGGCTGACGATGGCAAACGCCAAAGGTGTTGATGCCAAGGCGGCTCTGACGGAATTACGCAACCGTGCTCGCAGCCTGCAAACGGCACAATCCAGCGCGGAACGACAACAGGCACTGGTCGCTGACTGAGATAGGTATTGGAAGAAAAACCTCTGGTGGTCAACGTCAGAGGTTCCAGTATCTTCCTGGCTGCCACGGCCTGCCGTGGCTTTATGACTTGACTCTTTAAATCAATTATTCGGCAGTACTGGGATGCAAAATACTCACGCTGTTTTCATCTTTAGGCTCAATGGCACGCAGTTCATCTGCAGAAATACCGATGCCGGGCATTGAAAAACTGCTGACTTCAACATCAATTACTTCAAGGATTTCAAGGTCTGCCAGCTTGTTAACAATATGAGCGGTCAGTGGCAGTTGTTCAAACGTTGCACGATGCCATTTGATATCGACGTGTTCAGCAGTCCAGCGACGATAATTGCTGATTTCCAAAGCCGGGCGAGAAAATGCCGCCGCTGGATGGGCTGCTGGCGCATTGGTGGTGGCATAGGCAACATCACCGCCACCAGTTCCGTTTACGGCAGTTTTGGGAATATATTTAAACCAGATATTGGGGTTGCCAATAATGGACTGATTGGGTTTGCCTCCGACTTCTTTCATACCACTCAAATTCAGTTCAAAGAACGTATGTCCATACCAGGAGGCTTCACCTGACAATGTGCCTTCATTTTCTTGCCAAACGGTTGCTGGAATATCAGCGAACAGTTTGGCAAAGCCCATTTCTTCGCGCCCCGTCATGATCGCGTCGGGATTTCCTTCCCAGATACAGGGGTTGAAGTTTCCTTCCAGAGTTTCGTCTTTACCATAATAGGTAACCGGGAAGGTTGGCATGACTACGCCGTATCCACGTCCTGCCAGCCAGTATAAATCCTTGAACCAGCTGTAATTAAGCGTAATAACCGGTTCGCCACGCAGTTCAAAACCAGGAGGTAATAACGCTTTAAGTTTTTCGGCATCTGTACGGTAACGAATAGAGGCCGTTTCAAGTGTCATGGTGCCGGTTTCTTCAATTTTCCATGGTCTGCCATCCGGATGTTGACGTGGGCTAACTGATGGGCCAAATACAACCGGCATGCGATACCTTACTCCAGTTTTCATGTCTTGAATTCTCCAATGTTAAACGTTGTTCGTTAATATGACGGTTGCCTGATTAACGAATTGAATCACCCCGGTTGACGAGGAATATTTTCATTTTAGTGGGTTGGTATTTGTTGTTTTATATTGGTGCCTGGCAGGCTTTATCCCTGTTTTTGGCGGGCACAGTGGCCCGCCTTTCCTGATTGGGATTGCTACTGTCGGGTAAAAGGCCAACAGTGCCTGACGTAATCGTCAGATGGGATAATGCGGAGTACCGCTCTGGATCGTCAGCCAGCGGGTTTCTGTAAACTCGCTAATACCGGCTTTGCCACCGAAGCGACCATAACCACTGTCCTTGACGCCGCCAAATGGCATTTGTCCTTCGTCGTGTACCGTTGAGCCATTGATATGACAAATGCCGGAATGAATACGGCGGGCGACTGCCATGGCACGGCTGATGTCGCGGCTGAATACGGCGGCAGAAAGACCGTAGTCGGTGTCGTTGGCGACGGTAATGGCTTCGTCTTCGCTGTTAACACGAATCACACTGACCACTGGGCCAAACGATTCATCACGGTACAGGGCAATCTCGGGCGTAACGTGATCAATAATTGTTGGTTGCATGATGGCACCTTGAATCTGGCCACCCGTAATCTTGACCGCTCCTTTTGACACCGCCTCATCGACCATATTTTTGACCCGACGGGCGGCGTCGGCACTGATCATGGCACCCAGGGGGAAATTACCTTCGCGAGGGTTACCAGCCAGAAGTGTTTCGACCTTGGTTTTCAAGCGCTGGACAAACTCGTCCGCGATGCGGTTATCCACAATCAGACGCTCTGTCGACATGCAAATCTGCCCCTGATTCATAAAGGCACCAAAAGCGGCAGCACTCACGGCGGCATCCAGATCGGCATCTTCCAGTACCAGCAGAGGGGCCTTGCCACCCAGTTCCAGTACATGACGTTTGAGGTGACGGGCACACTGTTCGGCAATAATGCGGCCAACCCGGGTAGAGCCGGTAAAGTTCACATGTCGTACACACGGTTGTTCAATCAGGGTGCGTACAATCTCGGCGGCATCCTGTGGCGCATTGGTGATCACATTGATAACCCCGGCAGGCAAACCGGCTTCGACCAGCACGTCGGCGATCAGGGCATGGGTTTTTGGGCAGAGTTCCGATGCCTTGAAAATCACGGTATTACCACAGGCCAGCGGCATGGCTATGGCCCGCACACCCAGAATAACCGGAGCATTCCAGGGGGCGATACAGAGGCAAACACCAATAGGTTCTTTTACCGACATGGCAAAACTGCCGGCCTTGTCGGAAGGGATAACATCACCGGTAATGGATGTGGTCATCGCGGCAGCTTCACGCATATGTCCGGCTGCCAGATGGCAATTAAACCCGGCCCAGACCGCTGATGAACCTGTTTCTGCCTGCATGGCGGCAACAAACTCCTGGCTGCGGGCTTCCAGAATATCGGCCGCTTTCATCAGAATGCTGCGGCGGGTGCCGGGGCCGGTCAAGGCCCAGTCGGTAAAGGCGGCCGCTGCAGCGTTTGTTGCAGCAATGGCGTCCTTGCTGCTGGCAGCGGCAGCCCGGCTGGCGGGTTGCTCTGTTATCGGGTCAATGCAGTCGTAGGTTTTTCCCTGTGCGGCATCAAGATATTCGCCATTAATCAGGAGTTGGGTGGTTTGCATAAAGCCTCCAGAGCAATCGGTACAGACAGAACCCATTGCATGGTTATTGTTATTAAAGGCTTATGAAACCACCGAAGGGCAGGGCTGGATATGTCGTAATCCTGCCATTTATTGTCAATATCCTGAGGCTGTGGTGTAACTTGAGCCAACTCGGAGAATTTTTTATGGCCAATGGGTAAATTCTGTTGCTTCGAGGGGCTTTGGTGTCGCTGACGGGCGATGATTGGCTCGATAGTGGCCGGGAGACTCGCTGGCATGGCGTTTGAAAAAATGGCTGAAGTGAGAACTGTCCTTGAATCCCAGGCAACTTGAGATCTGGTCAATACTCATGGCGGATCGGCTTAACAAGATCCGAGCCTCGCGCACAATTCGTGTCTGGATCAATTGCGCCGGGGTCATGCCGGTTTCACGCTTGCACCCCGCGTACAGACGATGGGTACTGACATCGATGGCTTCGGCATACTGATATACCGTCCAGCGTTGTCGATAATTCTGTTCCAGCAATACCTGAAAACGCTGGACTATACGGCTGCTGTCGTGGGTTATCTGTTGCAGTAATGCTTCGGTGCCGGTTGCGCGCCAGACATACACCAGTACCAGGGTGACCAGTGACATTAATAACGCCCCGGAGCCAGGGGCATTCAGTGACAGTTCATCCTGCATTCGGCCAATATCATTCTGAATGGATGCCAGTACCTTTGAATCTTCATTCAGGGCGATCTGTAACGGCTGTTCAAGTATCCGTAAAGCCTGTTCCAGTTCCGGATTATTGTGGATGGCGTGGAAGAAACAGGAGCGATCCAGGGTCATCAGCCAGGCCGGGCATCCGGCTGGAATCATCAGTGGACCAGGCTGCTGCAGTGGCAGCCAGGTTATCTGACCTGCGGCACAGTACAGCAAGAATCCGGGCCTGAGACTGAGGTGGCGGGTCTGGCTGGAAGCCGGGAACACGCGCGCAGACATCGAACCTTCCGGTTGTTCGTCGTGGCGATCCTGCGGGGTGGTGGTTGTCATGCTGAGGCATCCTTGGGGCGTGGTTAGATCAGCCCGGCGCTCGCAGAACCGGTGCGGTGAATGGTCAGTTTGCCCGCAGGACTCGTTGATAAGCATTGTCCGGGACGCGCCTTGTCCCGGACAGGCCGGTTTACATGGAGCGTTGCCGGGCCAGTGTCAGCGCTGTGTCTTCAATCATGTCTTCCTGTCCTCCGACCATTCCCCGGCGTCCCATTTCAACCAGA
Source organism: Oceanobacter antarcticus (assembly GCF_044962685.1). Taxonomy (NCBI): domain Bacteria; kingdom Pseudomonadati; phylum Pseudomonadota; class Gammaproteobacteria; order Oceanospirillales; family Oceanospirillaceae; genus Oceanobacter; species Oceanobacter antarcticus. Next base: position 2,885 of record NZ_JBBKTX010000038.1, on the reverse strand, counting down.
ATGTCCCTGGCTTGCAGGCCATACTTCGCGGCTGCGCGTTTGGCGAACAGCAGGAAAGAACCATAGACACCGGCATAACCCAGGGTCAGGGCATCACGATCGATACGAATCGGGAAGTCCATAATCGGTACCACCAGATCTTCGGCGACATCCTGCAGTTTATACAGGTCAATCCCCGTTTCAATCGACATCATATCGCACACAGCAGCCAGCACTTCGAGCGGGGTATTACCGGCCCCGGCTCCAAGCCCGGCGGCAGCGCCGTCGATCCGGGTGGCTCCGGCTTCAATGGCGGCAATGGAATTGGCAACCCCCATGGCAAGATTGTGATGGCCGTGAAAGCCGATTTCGGTTTCAGGCTTGAGGCCTTCGCGCACCATACGAATACGTTCTTTTACGCCCTCTGGCAGCAAATGACCCGCCGAATCGGTGATGTAGATGCAGTTGGCACCATAAGACTCCATCAATCGCGCTTGCTCCAGTAACCCGGCGGCTGAGTTCATGTGGGCCATCATCAGAAAACCGACGGTATCCATTTCCAGCTTGCGCGCAAGAGTGATGTGTTGCTCGGAAACGTCGGCTTCGGTGCAGTGGGTGGCGACACGAATCGTCGAAACACCCAGATCATGGGCCATTGTCAGGTGATCAACCGTACCAATACCGGGCAACAGCAGAGCGGAAATACGGGCTTGTTTCATCAGCGGGACAACGGTGGCCAGGTATTCCTCATCCGTGTGAGCCGGAAAGCCATAATTTACCGAGCTGCCCCCAAGGCCATCCCCATGGGTGACTTCAATCAGCGGAACGCCTGCCTCATCCAGACCACAGGCAATGCTGCGCATGTGGTCCAGGCTCATCTGGTGACGTTTGGGGTGCATGCCGTCACGCAGGGTCATATCGTGCAGGGTAATACGAGTGTTTATGGTCATATCGGGATACCTGAATACATTATTGGGCTGAGGGTGCGGATTGGTTGAGGGCTTCAGCAAACATCTCGGCAGTGCGACAGGCGGCGGCTGTCATAATGTCGAGGTTACCGGCGTAGGTGGGTAAAAAGTCACCCAGACCTTCCACTTCAAGGAATACCGATACCCGCTTGCCATCAAACACCGGGCCGTTCACGAGTCGATAACCGGGGACGTAGCGCTGTACCTCGGCAATCATGGCAAGAACAGAGGCTTTGATTTTTTCTTGATCTGGCGTTTCACGGGTCAGGCAATGCACGGTGTCGCGCATCATCAGCGGCGGTTCCGCCGGATTGATAATAATGATGGCTTTGCCTTCGGTGGCTCCTCCAACCTTTACGACGGCAGCCGCAGTGGTGCGGGTGAATTCGTCGATATTCTTGCGGGTGCCGGGGCCTACTGATCGGGAGGAAACCGTGGCAACAATTTCGCCGTAATCCACATCCTGAACCCGTGAAATCGCCGCTACCATCGGGATTGTCGCCTGGCCACCACAGGTCACCATGTTGACGTTCATCGCGCCACTGCCGATATGCTCATTCAGATTGACCGGAGGCACACAATAGGGGCCAATAGCGGCCGGAGTGAGGTCAATCATCAGTACCCCCAGTTCATTCAGTTTGCGACTGTTTTCGGCATGAACGTAAGCACTGGTGGCATCAAAAGCGATCTGGATATTATCGCTGACAACATGTGGCAGCAGGCCATCAACACCGTCAGCGGTGGTCTGTAATCCGAGTGTTCTGGCACGATCCAGGCCTTCCGAGGTTGGGTCAATACCGACCATCCATACCGGCTCCAGGTAATCACTGCGTTGCAGTTTGTAGAGCAGATCGGTGCCGATATTGCCTGGCCCGATAATGGCGCAACGAATCTTTTTCATGGTTTAACCTTTGATATATAAAGTAAAAACAGGGAATAAATTACTCAAAACAGACTGAGCAGCTGCCGAGTCCGGCAATGGATACCTTGAGGAAATCGCCGGGCTGCACTGGCACCATCGTCGCAAGCGAACCGGAAAGAATGACTTCCCCGGCTTTTAAAGGAATACCGAATTGCCCCAGCGTATTGGCCAGCCAGGTCACTGCATTAACCGGGCTGCCCAGTGCTGCTGCTCCGGCACCGGTGGCGACTATCTGGCCATTCTTTTCCAGCACCATGCCAGCCAGCGCCAGATCCAGCCCTTCTGCGCTGGTCAGTTGATCGCCGAGGACAAACAGTCCGCAGGAGGCGTTGTCGGCGACGGTATCGGTGATGGCGATTTTCCAGTTAGTAATGCGGGAATCAACAATCTCGAAACAGGGCATAACCCCGCGAGTGGCCGCCAGCACATCGGCATTGGTAATTCCTGGCCCCATCAGGTCGTCTTTCAGGACGAAGGCAATTTCGCCTTCGGCTTTTGGTTGAATCAGGGTATCGAGCTGGATTGCCTGCCTATTTTGGGCACACATGTTGTCGAGCAAATAACCAAAATCCGGTTGATAAACACCGAGTAAATCCATCACTGCCTGGCTGGTAACTCCCACTTTTTTGCCAATAACCTGGTGTTTGCCTGCTTTCATAGCATCAACAAATAGTGTCTGGATCTGATAGGCGTCGTCCATGCTGATGTCGCTGTAGCGCTTCGACAGTGGTGGAATAGTGGTTCTGGATAACCAGGCTTGATGCAGATCCTGCGCTGCCTGATGAATGTTTTCCGGGGTCATGGTCATGTTGCACTCCTCTTTATATATGTCAGTCGGGCACCGTGGACTTCAGCCATGCGCACCCCCGACTCCAGCACTTGCATTGACAGCTGACTTTCATCCAGCGGGATAAGTAGTTGCTTGTACATCCTGTTTGCTCCTCAGTGCGGCTGGCTGCGTTTCAGTAAAAAACTCGCCAGCGCCGGCAGTAAAATCAGCGCGCCGAGCATGTTCC
>NZ_JBBKTX010000037.1:0-30972 GCF_044962685.1 Oceanobacter antarcticus | reverse complement strand
CAGTGATGTCGAGCACTTTGACTGGTCGTCCCATGGTTTGCCTCTGCCTGAAAATGCACTCCTCAAAGTAGACTATAACCACTCATATAAATTCTATTTATTTTTGTTAAGGGACACTAGCAGCCTGTCGGACTTAACCAAACAGAAACGAAGTGAGATAATCGGAACACCGACTTCCTGCTTCCGCCCTCCTATTTGGGTATGAATCGGTAAACCCCACTCATGATCCGTATTCCCAATGCATCTTGAGGATGGAATCTACCCTGCACAGGGGGGCAATTTCGTCAACTACCGATTTGCCCATTCAAGCCATGCGACCAACTCCTTTGTCTGTGATTGACCTGATTCAATGGCCTGCAACATATCACGGACAGCCCTTGCCCTTTGATATTGCTCGGACAGGGACAGCAACTGCTCCCTCCGGGCTTTCTCGATTTGCTGGTGTCGGCAGCAGCATGTGCCGACGCTGCTCGGCATACTCCGCCTTGTTATACACCGCCCGAGAGGAGCGGCCGTCCTCGAGAGTCGGGGCCTTTTCAATCCAGTCGCGATTGAAACCGGCTTCATTGAGCAATGTGGAACCGGTACGGCGCAGGTCGTGTACTGTGTAAACGCCAATCGAAACACGCCCTAGCCGAACGCCACATTCCATGGCAATAACGCTTCAATATCCTCAACGCCTTGGGCGTTAGGCAGCTCGTTAAAAATTAGGGCTAAATAATCATACACATTGAGGCCATTGGCCTTGGCCGTTTCGGTCACACTGTAGAGATTAGCACTGGCTCTGGCACCCGCCTGGCTTTTGCTAAACATCCAGTTTTTTCGGCCAATGGTGAAGGGCCGGATGTGAGGCAGCGCCTCGCCCGCCCGGTGCGCTCTCGCAATAGCTGATTTTATGGCTATGCCGTCAGCAACTCCATGCTGTCCCGCCTGCTCATCGGGTGACGAACTGCCTCCTTGGTGATGTTCACTTCTAACGCCACTTGCGCAATTTCCAGTATGCCAACATCAATCCGATAGCCCCCTCGCGCCTTCAGCCAATCAAGCACCTCCACCAGATGCCAGATCGAGGCACTACCTTCGTGAACCGGCATGGGAAACGTCGCCCGGTGGGCGAGCATAAGCTTGCGCATCGCCTGCCGGGAAACCCCCACAATATCGGCCACATCAGTCAGCCCGACAAGATCCGGGGAAGCCTCAATCAGGCGTGCGGAAGGAACAGCGTTTTTGACATCGGCCAGGGCAGTTCGAACTGCTTCTTCTGCGCTGTCTGCCTCGCGGGAGAATTCCAACGCCAAGCGACCAGGCTGCCCCACACCGACGAGGGCGTCATCACAACCAGCGACGCCCAATCGTTCGACGAGTGCGTCCAAATCGCTGTCGCGGTCAGCCAATTGGTATTTCAGCGTAAAAATATATTCCATAGTTCAATCCTCCGACTTCGTATCGCCCCGGCGCTGGTTAGTGGAGCACTTGTCCACCACCCTGCGCAGTGCCCGTGCGTGACTGACGGGATTTCTCGGCGTGCTCCACACACTGGCGATACAGAACTCACCACAGCGGCATTCATCGTCATTGTAAGGGCAGTAGATCTTGCCCCAGGCATGACGGTAAATGGGAGAGTCTTAATCCGGGGAATTCGCGATACCGTCGCTTTTACCGACAAATGTTCCTGCTTGCCGTCGATAGCCAGCGATAGGTAATGAGATGTAAATTTATATAAATCATAAGCTTACGTCATTTTTCCGATAACCACCGATAGTCCATGAAAGACCTTGTTTCACTCCCACTCAATCATCAACAAGGCTCTTAACCCATTGAAGGCAAAGGGTTTATTAAAGGCTGATCTTGGCTTTTACCGTCGCGTTTACCGTCAGAATCGCCAGCTCTTTGTTTCCGCGGGTGATGCAGTGGTTTTTCCGGCGGCGGCATTTCTCACACCATTATCAACCAAAGGACATATTACCAGAGTTACAAATAGGTGCGCGAACGATTAAACCTCTGTCGAATCAAATAGTTTCATCAATTACCGAAAACGAAAAATTTACCGTCGAAAAATACCGTCACGAGCCACCTGGAAAAAAGGGCGCATTTCAAGTTGTAGTACTTCTCTGGGCTTGGAAGTAGCTTTCCACAGCACTGCGACTGGCCAGTATCCCACCGCATCTGCTTAGAGGTGGCAGACAGTTATCAGATATTTTGACGTAATTGAAGATACAGTAAATTGATTCAGAAAGGCGTCCTTTGATTTGGCTAGTTTTTTGCCGCACGTAGGCACTCATCCTCTAGTATCAACATACGCATTAATCCAATTTCGATTGATTGGTCATTCGCTTCCCCAGCAATTGCCAAGTGAGGGCCCATACAAAGCGGCTCCTTGACCATCCTTCCTACCTTTCGTTCATCGAACTCCTCAACAATTTGATTCCATGCCTGATCGAGACAGTCACAGGCCAATTCCATATATTCGGAATCCACTCCCTCAGCCACAGCAGCCACATGATCCCTGCTACTCTTGAAGGCTTCTAGGGCTCTAGAAAAAACCTTGTGTTCATCTGGGTGCAGATTATCGAGATCACGGCAAGCCATGATTCCCGAAAGGTGCATACATGCAGCCAAAGCCCCATCAAAGGCTGCAACCGCTTCGGACGTGAAAAAGGGAAGAGTAATATTCGTTTGCCACTCATCGGAAAAACTCAGGTCAGGTAGCGGCACAGGGGAAGAAGGTGCCATTGCCAGAGGTGCGAGCACGATCCCATTGATAACCGGCACAACCCTGAAGCGCCAGTCGCTACCGAGGCACTGCTGACCAAGGTCCAGCGAATCCTCTATGTAGGTAGCATCTGTTTCCAAATTCTCGATATCTACCGTAATGGCCACTTCCTTTGCCGGCCAATACACACTATCAGGCTCATCCAACGACCGGACCCAACATTTTGAATTCCAGCCTTTGTCCTTGAGTTTTCTCTCCAGAGTTTGAAAGTGCCTGTTAAGACGCTGCTCGGCCCGTATGCTGCAGCGCCTAGCAGCAGAAGGAATCGCCTTACCCGGCGCCCCTTTGCGTGAATTTTTGACAATTGTCTGGATGCTTACTTTTCCACTGTCGTATGCCATCTCATGTAATATGCAAGCAAGATCTTTCAGGCGTTCCTCAATCTTCTGTAGTTCTTGCAATGGTGGCGCTGGGTGTGTCCGCCATATGCCTGACTGCCGTTGTTCATGTGCCTGCGCCGCTAAGCTTCCCGCAAACGTTGCTGCTCCCTTGGCATTTTCGTCAGGAATCCCTCCCAATCGTCTCATGAGATTACCCAAGATGCCGGTGAGTAACGCGCCAAGAGAATCGTCTCCATCCCCATCTTTCACGGGCGTGACCATCACAGGCGCAGGCTTGGCGGGCGTCGCATATGCAAGTGCATTTACCTTGTGGATAATGTCATTGATCTCTACTTCCAAGGTATCTGCATTCCCAATCCTCTTTCCGCGAATCCATTTTTCAGTGAAGGACCGCAGTATTTTGTCAGTCCGTGTTACCAGATCGGCCATCTGCTGTGTGTACTCTGTCAGACTGATCAATACCGATCTGGCCAGCATGATCTGGCGGAAGGCAACATTCCAGGCCACCCGCGTCTTGGCTATAATGTTCTGTCTTGGCATATTCTTGGACCAGGGGCAATGGCCGCCGACAGCGATGGGCTGTCCCAGCGGATTGATTGCATCCGACGCTGCGGCTTCCGCAACCGGGGAGAGCGCGATCAATGTCTCGCAGATACCACAAACTGTCTCATGAGGCTCAGACTGTTCCTGCTCCGCCACGTGATACCAGTCGGAGCGAATGGTCCTACCGTGCTCTCCTTGAGGATCAACAACGGGCCTTTCCACCCACGGGGTTTGAGCCCGGAACCAATCGTACAGGACTTGCTCACCGCCCAACGCCTGCGCAAGCTGTTCGGCTAAATCCGGCGCAATCAAGTAAGCCGTTGATAACAACGCCGCAATCTGACGTATGTCATGCTCTTCGTTATCCACGACATCAGGAGGAATCACCTTGACTTGCACCGGTTCACCGCCACAGATCGGAACAAGACAGGAGAATAGCCTGTTGGCCTGTTCCAGGTTTTGGCTTGCCGGGATGGCACTATTCTCGGCTAGGTAGCCCATGCAAGCGCGCCGTAAATCCAGTTTCGGTAATGCACGGAATGCCAGGATGGCGTTGCGCAGCGTTTGCCACTGCTCCAACTCTGAAAGATCAGGAATATCGATTTGCGCATCACAGCCAAACATTGATGCCAGTGACCATTGCGCGCGCTGGACACCATGCAGCTCCAGGATTTCCATGAAAGTGACAACATAACGCTCAAGGGTAGCCAACCCAAGTCCCGTCAGGATTGATACCCAGACATCAACATCCGGATTAACCCCCAGCATGCCAGCAAGGTTTCGCAGCACTGTCTCCTCCTTTTCGACAGAGCAGGCGCTGAGAATCGACTGGATAACTCCGGGCATGGTACCGGGGGTCACCGCTGCCAGACTTCTCCACAAGGAATCGTCTGCCAGATAGACCACCTCATCATGGGACACCCTGCTAAGCGCCTGTGAACGTAGAGCATGCAATCCTCCCAGCACCCCGGGCCGGCTTTCCCTTATCAGGTGCTCATTGAGAAGCCTGGCCAACGCCCGGCCTGCATCGGCCGGATCAATATCAAGTATTGTGCACAATTCATGAGTTCTCACCTCTGCGCCATAAGTAAAAAGCAGGGAGGCACTTCTTATAATGGCCAACTCATCATCCCGTTTCGCTAGTTGCCGAAGCCGGACCTGCTCTTCAATAACAGCGGAAAGTCGCTTACCCTGCGTCAGCAAATGCACATACTCGAGCATCAGCCCCTCGGCCTGCTCGAAAGGCTCTGCCCAGTGCTCCCAGTTTGTCTGGTTATCGTCGCGGAGTTTGCGCCACACCCCTTCGGCAAGATTTTGATCCAGACTTACTGCAATAATCTCGGTATCCGCTTGGTTTGTGACAAGTACTACATCTTCCTGGCGAATCGAACCGATAAAATGAACAAAGGGGAAACCCCTCAATTCACGGGTGAGCACATCCCACAGGTCGCTGTTGGCCGCTCCCAATTCGTCTATCACCAGTCCCAACGGCAATTTCTCGGATGGCCGCCTTGCCCGCACAAAACTGATGATCGCATCGGCACTGGCCACAACGGCCCGAGGTGTGACTTGGTACCAACAAATTCCACCGGCTAGTGAATTGACCGATAGCCAGAGCAGTGCGGATTTTCCGGCACCGGACGGCCCAGAAAGAAGGACCGGTCTGTGTTGCTTGAGGGCATCGACCACAAGCTGAGTATCACCAGGCCGTTGGATCACCAGCCCCGCAGCGACATGCCCCGGCCTAGCTTTTACCCCCTGATAAAATGCAGGCTCGCTAAGCGAATTGGTGAAATCGACTGGTTCAAGCATGCCTTCAGCCAAGGCGCGCTCAATGGCGGACGGGTCTTCGGCCTCCAGCCGTTCAAAAATACGTCGTTCTACCTCCGTGGTTGAAATTTTCCGGCGACGCTCGAAAGGCAAGGACGCATTCGCCTGAGATGCATCGGCAACGAGACGGTACAGGTCGCTCACAAGCCCTTCGGCGATGATTTTTGCGACACCAAGCTTGTCTGTAATCAGGGCGACACACTCTTCGCCGGGGAATGAGCAAACGAACACCTGGTGGGATGACTTGTCGAAAAGCCGACTGATGTCTAATTCGGTCATATCAGCACAAGATTGCTCCAACACCACGGCGCAGCGTATAGCTGCTTGGGACCTGCTTGCGACAGCTTTGGCCTCTACTTCAGCAAGAACATTCTCTACTCTTTTCCTGGAAAACGACCCGTCCTTGCGTGATTTAATTTGCAGCCAAAAATCCCGGCTCCCGATCTCAATGACACTGTCTTCAAGTCCTTCAGGAATAAGATAACCGGAAGGGTCATGGCCCGCCCACTGACGAATAAGTAATAAAGTGGATACGAAGTGCTGATAGTGAAAACCACGCCCAGCCCACGCCCCCGAGCGCGATGTCGACCAAGCGTCCATTGTGTCGACCGTAAAGTCACCTTCAATAACCACGAAATTCTCCTACACCACTTTCTCCAGAGGACCCATTCCTCAAGGCAAGGTACAGCTTTGCTCACTGATCACCGCACTCCAGCAACTTCTCAATAGCAGCAGCTACCCTATCTAAAGAATCAATAACACCATCCATTACAAAGTCCAGCGCCCTTCCATAGCCGGCATTGACATTAGCTGTGTCAAAGCCAAGATCCTGTAACGTCACAAGACACTGTTCCATCATCTCGTGAGCATCCGCTATTCTGAGATCGTTATTCAGGAACAACGGAGCCATGGCCTCATTACGCCTCTTCCATCCCTCAGGCTCTCGACCTGAAGCAAAGGCGTCACCTGTTTCCTCTTGTTCATTCAAAGCTTCAACCACATTCAGGAGCGCCTGCAGCAACTTGAGGCTTCCCAGAGACCGAAGCTCCGGCCTTGGGCACCCCGCCTGCTCCAACAATCTTTTAAGGTACCCGTTAGGAACACGTTGCCATATCTCATGCAGGCTCTTGCAGCGAGCTAGGAAGGCCTGTTGCGTCATATCCACTGGGGCGACTTGGGCCAACCGACTGAGCATCGGATAGGCCAACCAGCCGTTGGCCGCTATTTCGGCGTTATCGAAGCCAGTCAGCTCTGCTGCCGGTTTGTTAAGCCCCGCCGTGGCACCGAGTGCGGAAAGCCCGTCACCCAATCGTAGAAGTGCATCAAGCAACCTCTGCACCTTGGCGACCACATGTTCTTCATCTAAGTCAACATGCGCAATGTCAGCCGGATCAACAGCGAATGATCGAGCGTGCAGGACTTCACGGTCTGGTTTTGGCTTGTACAACTCACGCATCGGTACCTTGATCAGATTTCGCCCTACTCGACGACAATCAGTGAAACTCCATTGCCCCCTATACGAAGGACTACAATGCCAATGTTCCCAAACATGGACCGGCGTAGAGTCATAAAAGGCATTTTGTTCGTACTTTTGAAGAAACCGATCATCAAGATAGACTGGATTCCCCGCCAAGAGGGCATTCGCACGTGCGTGCGTCATGGGCTCTGCGGCACCCGGCCAAAAAATGCCTTCAGCCGTCTGTTCCAGGCAGAGTTCCGGCATTACCGCTTCGACTGATGCCCACAACTGAAGCAGAAGCCCTCCCTTGTGCTCCCTGATATCCAATTCATACCAAGCAATGCCCTCCTCTGGCTGTAGTGCAACATGAGCTTGTCCCCCCATGAGTGTGCGAAGTTCAGGAAGGTCTGCCAACTGGGCTTCATAAAAAAAGACTCGTACACCGCGAGAACCTCGCATCCAAAGATAGCGCCTGAGGTGCTCGTTTGATATTTTCCAGGTGACATTTCTATTTAGTTGATAGTGGTAACTGCTGGACACCTGCCCCTCAGCGACACTGAACTCAGGAAGACCCAGGTCATCATAAACCAAGCGCTGATCATCATTCCCTACACAGCGTGGAGTTAATCCGAGAGTCATCCAGACCTTCTCGGCGAGATTGAATGCGTAAGAAGAACTATCCCCCCACGCCGCGATAACGTAGTCATATCCGGAGATAGATGGAGTGAATTTTTCTATACATCCGAGATTATCGCCAATGGGAACTGAGGACTCAACGACGCCACCCCCTGCTTCCGACGGCACTTCGATGGGGCCTTCTTCCACACCAGGCACCACAGCCATTTGCAGGTGAAGATGTTCTGCCTGATCACCGTACGGGTCAGACTCTTGCATGGAGAGAACCTCCACAGACTGACTTGGTGATAGCCCAACAGGTTCCAGCAAGCCACGTAACTTTGGCGGCATGATACCTACTGGAATAGGAAATGCTGCTAGATAGTTAAACGGCATGGACTCTCCAATAGGCATGCTATGTCATCAGGTTGTGTTTCTTTGATCATCAGAGCCTTCATGGTATCCATGTTCTCTAAGCGCCATTGCTTCGAGATCATGCTGGTTCACTTCAGATGCCGCTTTCACACTCAACTTTCGTTTCAAGACAGCAAGCTCGGTAACAAACTCAGGGCCCCCTGCCTTCAAGACGGCAGGAACCAACAGATATGCCCCTGCCCGACTATAGGTATTAAGGAAGCGATTTAAGTTGGCATCTGACTCGGCATGCATAGTCTGGATACGCGATGTCATGACAAAAAGCTTCCCTTTTTCCTCTTCCTCTTCAGGAGAAATACGTGAAGTAATGAGGACACGGTAGTGTGCTGGATAATCAGCGGAAATACCTCGAACAACGGCTAAGTAGATATCCTCATTCTTGTCAGCCGTTCCAAAGCGTTCGTGCCAGCGCTCAAAAATCTTCCTCGCGGCTTCTTCATTTGTAAACATAAGAGCAATAGCCGGCGGGTAAGATGCTCCCCAGTCAGCGAATGCAGCACCGCTCCAGCCGGCCTGGTTCCAAAGGTGCACATCAATTACTGAACGGACACCAAGATCGCGGTGATCTGTCGGAGTTGGGGGCATGTCAAGCCCCTCATCCGACGAGGCATCATCACTATTCTCTACAGGAGTGAGGTCAAGGCGATTAATAATTGGGCGTGATGATTTAAGTTCAAATGTCGAAGTAACCATTTCGGTCCAATCGCTCAATCTCGAAAGCCGTCTATCGAAGATACGTTGTCGGCTGTTTCCGATAACAACAATCATCCCTATTCGATCGAGCACTGCTTCATTTTCAAAAAGACACTCGACTGTTTTCTTAAAATCTTCTGAATAACAGGTCGCTGAAAACATTGCAGCGGCTAGTCCAACCAACGTTTTCTGGACAATATCCTGGTGAGTATACTCTGCAGGAAACATGTCAACTGGCCATAGAACGGTTGCTGACATATCGTCGGTATCGATTTTGAAATCAGGCGTCGCATATTCCGAACTTTCCTGAATGGTAATAGAAAATCTTTCGGTATGTGCCACCACATCAAGATCAACTGCTGTCGCAAAAAGTGCCTCAATTGAGCCGACCACGGCCTCAGCAGCGAGAACTGAGGCCTCGGAGCACTGATGATAAACCTCCACACGAATTCCCTGTACCCTTGAGACGTAGCATTGCGATTCCGCCCCGTTAAGAATAATGGGGCCATGCGGGTTGCTAGACGCAGGCTGACTGGCCAATAGCGTGAAAAACTCAGCTGCCCCCTCTTCCGTTTCTTCTTCCGGGATTACGCCTTCATCCCGGAGTGTTGCCTCATGGCCAAGCACGTAAAGCAGGGAATTCCGACTCTGATACAAGCCCAACCCACCAAGAACATCAGGCAACTGGGTTAATTGCTGAAGCTCTCCTATTGAAATAGTCAGAAGCTGGCTACCGAGAATGAGATCAAATTCCGTCAGGCGTTCCGCGAGACGCTCCTGGGACGCGTCATCAAGAGGTAAGCTGGCCGCACACCCTCGCGCCAACCGAATAGCTTCCAATGCATCTGGAATATGTCGAAGCTCAACAGCGATCCAAGCCAGCATCATGACCGTAGGCACAATGGAAGCAGGAAGGTCGTTATCCTCTTCAGCTTCGATACATATCGAGGCTATTGCGAAAATGCAGCTAGCCCGTGCAGCCCAAAGCAACCCAGCGCTACGATACGCCATCGAGAGCAACTGCAGGGCTTCGATCAGCGATTCCGCATACTCTTTCTTTGTTAACTGTCGGGCAGCTTTACCCAACAATCTGATCATTTCAAAATTATTCTCGAAATCCAGTTGCTGTGCACGTTTAAGAAGAATGAGCGCCCCCTGAGCTTCGCCTGTACGCTCAGACACAAACGCAGCCATGTTATCCACAAGCTGTCGATAACCAGGATCACTGCCAGCGATATTGCCAAACACTTCCACCATCTGAATCAAACGCTCCACAGAGAACTCACCAAGCCCCCTTGCCTGCTTTAGCACTTCAGAAAACTGCGGCCATAGTGGACTGAGTCCCTTATGGTCCTGACTAAACGCCGCTTGATTGACTTGAATCACCAGGAGCGAGGTTTGGGCCTCAAGTGCATTGTTTGGCCTCGCTGTATCCGCAGCCATGGACCGCAGTCTTTCGGTCAATCGGGCCATCCGGTCATTCAACTTCGCGTCATCAGAGGATAGATGCTGATGTATTACTGAGTTGAACAGTAGCTGAGCCAGGTTACACAAAAGCTCCAGGTTTTTGGCGTGATCCGTGTCGATGATCAACACTTCAAAGGCATCGTAGTTATCATTCAAGTAGAGAATATCGTCAAACCACCAGAACGCTGTCCAAATTTGTTCATAGCGCGCTGCGAGTTTTTGGCGGGAGGTGCCATCTCGTTCAGCAAGACGAACGGCGCGGACAAACCGTCCGTCTGTTTCGGTTCGAGGACGCTCCAGATTGCGTGAAAGTTTTGCAGCAATCAGCGCCTCCGTCACGCGTTGCATTTCCATCCCGGTAAAAGCACCCGGATCGTCAATTACTTTTTCGATATCTTCGAGCTGACGGGAACGAGAATAGTCCGTTGGGCCGAGGCGATGCGTGTCAACCAATTCCTGACCAACGTCTAAGTAGTTATATGCCAGATCCTTTCGATCACAATCGACCACCTGATCGACAATCCAGCTTCGATCGAGAATGGTGACAGTCACACCGTACTTGTTGCTAAGCTCATCTTCGATCCGTGCACGGTCTTTTGCCCTGGCGAATTGTGCTGTAACACAATAAATTTCTGATAGCCGCGCCCTGTTTCAATTATCCCAGCTACGTCATTGCGTACTTTCTCTGACCATTTCTTCTTTGCGCTGAAAGCAAATGCCCAGCGCTCCTGACTGGAACTAGGCTCTCCTACATAATTGAGTATTGCGACTTCTTCAGCAACAGGGACAGTCTCAGTATCCGCTTTGCTATCTCCACCACCCTCAGGCCCCGTGGCGGGCTTCAAGTGCGGACAGATTGTACGTTCACATAGCTTACGGCAGAAAATTTCAAACTCGTGAGTCTGATTGCGAGCGGTGATGGTATCCAGGTGGTACTCAAGTGTTGCGCTATCTAGCTGATATGTTGTGTGGTCTTCGGTATCTGAATAATACTCAGGGCGAAGCTGGCGCATGAACTCTGAAGGAGACACAAGATTTTCTCTCGACGATTTCTCAGCCATTTCTAATCTCTCTTATTTTCAGAATGGGCGTTCGTTGGCGCCTATCACGGCCGGGAATTCACGAATCATCTGAGCACGAGTTCAAGCTGTGTATCGAACGACACCAAGCCATTCTCTGCCCCCTCTTTCACAACATCACAAGTTCTCAGCGGGAACAATTATCCAAAGCATCCATAACAGTTTTATTGATAACATCCTGCGCCCGAGATATCCGTTCAACAATCTGATCGAAGTCATCTGGCTGCCGACGAACAAAGAACATGCGTCCCTGGATTGCTGCCTTGTGATCCGAGGCGATACCCGCCAAACGTTCAGCAGCAGGAACAAGCGTTAGCTCACCCTGCAACGCCAACTCATAATCGACCCCTTTCTCTGCCCAGCGCTGTTTTTTCATCTCGACAACGTCATCACGCGCTTGGTTTGCACTGGCAAGGTCAACCACCCCTTTTTGCAGCATACAATCAACATCGTACCAGTGCCTGGCCAGACGGTGGGCATCCGGCTCCCTTTGCATCGTTGAAAATTGGTGAAGCGCCGTCAGCTTCTCCCACATGATGTAAGACGGGTCATAGGCTTGAACTGTTGCCTTCGGAAGTGTCAATTCCTGTAGTTCCGGGATATCCGCCAGATAGCTTTCAATTGCATGAGTCTCTGTGGGCTGTCCCCGGTTCCGACCACCAAATTCCAGCAACACATGGTCGAGGTGGTAATTGTTGTCGCCTTTGATCACACGTGGAAAGTGCACATTGATCTTCTCACCGTGCGAGTCCGCTTCCAACTCGGCACCCAGCCCTTCAATACCATATTCCGCCAAGCGCTGATTGAGCCTTTTGACGAATTGTTCAGACCACGCTATCAACCGATCACTTTGGCGTTTGCGAAATTTTTTGATTTGACTGCCACTGCTGATGGATTGCTCCCAGGCAGCAGCTTCATCTTCAGCATCGGCCAGGTCGGCCCAATGGATGGAGAGGTCGATATCTTCGGAAAACCGATCTATGACTTTCCAGCACTTGCTAAGCGCAGTCCCCCCTTTAAAGGCGACGGCATAGTCCCCCAGAAGCCGCTCTTCATACAGCAAGCGTAGGATCTCCGTCACCCACAGGTCTTTTTCCAGAAAGAAATCGGGTAACCCATCCTCATGCTTCTGGGCACCCAGCATTAATATCTGTCTTAGCTCTTCACGCTGTTTGGCGTCTCGATAAAAATCCAATATGTGCATCAGGAGGCCAACTCCAATTGTTGGAGCTTTCCTTGCCAGGCATTCAACAAGGGAAGAGAACGCAGCTTATGGAGCACTGATCTGGTTTCCACCGGCGAGAGGGACAATCGCTGAATAGCCTTTTTCAGGCCTGACAATTCCACAGACCCGGGTGGCGTCACTAAAAGACCCCGCAGCAACATTCCTTCGGGCGTTTTTTCCCAGCGCAGTTTCTGGCCACTGATATGACGCACCTCAACAACCTGATTGCCAATTCTGAACTCCCTAGAAGGCCCATTGCTCCAGTAAACCGTCTTCATCGGTGCTTGGGTCTGAAAGCCCAGACGATAAGCTGCTTCTTGGCCTTGGCTCACCAGTTTATAGCCATGCTCTCTCGCCCAAACCTTGGCGACCTGTTCCGCACTGGCCGTTGTCTTGATGGAAGGCATGCTCGGCAAGGGCTTGGGACGCACATAAAACCCCTTGGACACCCGCTCAACCACACTCTCTTGCGCCAGACGGCTCATCGCCTTTTGCACGGATGTGCGACTCCCCAGGGAATAGAACCCTGTAATGGAGAAAGGAACACCACGCTTCATATGGTTTACCCGGGACGATACTTTCATAGCAACAGACATGACTGCTTAAATCCTGACGAGTAGAGTTTAATGTGATTCTATCATAACCTATTAACTACATAGCTTTCCAGCCGTTCTATGTCAGGATTATAGCATCCAGATGGTGGAAAATCGTCAAGAAGCGGACTGCCTGGACGGGCCTGCCTTAGGAACACCCAATCCGCTTATCAAACAAATATTTATCCCTTATTTATCAATTAGTTATGATTACTCAATCAATGCTCGATATCAGACCCAAAACCATGACCGAATCTCCGCGCTAGGTGCGGAGATTCGGTCATGGTTTCCCTACTGCCGGTCTATCGACAGGTCAGCCGTCTTAGAGAGAATTGAGCGAGCGCCTTTCCCTCTTCCCTGCCTAAACCCACGATCCCGCTTCATAAACGACTCCAGCATATGCGGGATCAGCGTCACCGCATCCACCGGTTCGCCATAGGTCTGGGCGTGCAGCTCGGCATAGCGCTCCAGATCCTCCTTCAGGGACGCAGGGCAGGTAAAGGTCAACTTGATGGTTTCGTTCTTGGGTAGTGGCCCCAGCCGCAGTTTGTTGGTGGTCATGGCGTAGTCCCCCGCTTGTAAATCAGTGGTTGGTAGGGCCGCAACACCAGGTCACGGTTAACGATGAGGCGTACCGGCAGGCCTGGGCGGCTGGTCAAGGTAGGCTGGATATTGAGGTTCCGGCGGGTGACTTCCTGGCCGACCTGGCTGATGCTGTCTTGCGCGCTGTCCCGCCCGGCGATGACGACGCGGTCGCCGTCCTGGCGGTTCTCGGGCGCGGCCAGCTCGGCACCCACGCCCAGCAGTGTGGTTAGCGCGGCGCCAGCAAAGAGGCGATCCCAGTGCCAGTCCACGCCATCTTCCAGGCCCGCATAGCCGGCCGGGTCGGTACCGGCGAGGTTGTCGAGCTGGAATGAGGATGTGTCGGGCAGGACCACCCGGTGCCAGACTACTTGCACACGGGTCTGTCCATAGCTCACCTGGCTGTTGTAATGGCCCAGAATTCGGGAGCCCTGAGGGATCAGCACATGGCGGCCGGTGGCAGTGTCATAGACCGGTTCGGTGACCGTGGCGATCACATCGCCCGGCAGGTCGGAGTTGATACCAGTGACCAGGGCGGCGGGGATCACCGTCCCGGCCATCACCTGGTAGGGCGATTCCGGCGCTTGCAGATCCCCGGGATTACGGGTTTCTGTAAAAGCGGCATTACTGAGAAACGCTTCTTTCTGTTGCTGACGGTTCTGCAGGGCGATGGGGTCGGTCTCCCCGGGGGGCTGGGCACTCAACATTGCCAATGAATCGAACGCTCCCAGGCTCTGATTGATCGAGTTGCCCTCTCCACCGCCTACAGCCGGTGTGGTCGCAGCAACGCGTTGCCGAATGGATCCAAAAAATACTGACGATCCCGCCGCTTCTTCCGCCTCCTTGAGGCGAGCCAGTCGGTCGGCTTCGGCAGCGCCATGGCCAATATCGGGATAACCCTTTGCCTGCCGCTCCGCTTTCAAGATCGGCTCACCTAGGTCACCCGGCAAGGGCTTACCCAGGCGAGGCACATCGGGCGGCAGTTGCGAATAATCCGCCGGCAAGCGGGTCAGGCCCTCAGAGCGAGCAACGCGCTCGACGTTGTACAGCTCATCCGCCCCATTCATGCCGTCCCGCTCGGGCATGCGCAGCGACCAGAACAGGGCTCCCAGCACGGCAGTGACCACACCACCGGCGAGCATAGCCAGCATCCGCCGGTTCAGCCGCGTTACCGGTCGCGGCTGGGCGCGCAATGCCACCTGTTCCGGGTCCACCTTCGGTGTTCTTTCCGGCTGCAGCTGATCCGGAGTGCTGTCGTCACCCATACTCACTCCCTCCGTACCCCGTCAATCCGCTCGATACGCACCACCTCTCCGTGCTCGTCGCCCAAGCGCAACTCGGCCGCGCCAAAGAGCCGATCAACGATGTAGTACGGTGAGCGAAAGCGGTAGTTCACTAACTGGCCATCACCTTGCGGGCCGATCACAAACAACGGCGGCAATTCGCCTTGGGCGATCCCAGCAGGGAACTGGATATAGACCTTGCTGCCGTCATCGAACGCCCGCAGAGGCCTCCATGGCGGCTGCTCACCACTCAGCGCATAACGGAATCGCAATTTTTCCAGAGACAGTCCTCGATCAATCGGCAAAGCCACCTCGGCCGCCTGCCTGCGATGTTGCAAAGCCAGCATGCGATCCCTCGGGTAATCCCAGGAGACCGATGCCATCCAAGTGCGCTCGGTCGAAATCAACTCCATCAGATAGGTGCGGCGATTGGTGGTGATCACCAGATTGGTCCGAATGTCTACGCGAATGGGTTTAACCAACACATTGACCCGCTGCTCGGCACCGGCACCACTGGATGTGTCTCCGACTATCCAGCGCACGGTATCCCCGGCGGCGACCGTCACCAGTTCCTCGCCCGGCTGCAGGGCAATGACGGTCACCCGCTCCGGGCTGGCATAGATCTGGTACAGCGCACCGTCGGTAAAGGGCCACACCTGGACGGCATTGACATAGCCTTCCCGCGTCGGTGCCACCTGTGCCTCCTCGTTAGCCTGGGTTACCTGTGCCTGTGGGTCTTCGGGCACTACTTCCTCAGCGTCCGCTTCTTCCGTGGGTAATGGCATCAGTTGCCCCGGCAACGGCAGCAATTTTGGCACTTCCACCACTTCTATTGGTCTGTCGGGCTCCGGCAACAAGGTTGCCGCTACCGGCTCGTCCAGGGTAATTTGTGGCGGTTTTTGCGGCGTGGCACAGCCGACCAGTGCAAACGACCCCGCCAGCACCAGGACTCCTGTACACCTATTCAATGGCTTGCTCATGGCATCCCTCCTTCAGTGGCCTCCAGTTCCCGGCTCCACGACAGGCCATTGACGTAGATGCCCAATGGATTGCGGCGTAGCCGCTGCTCGGTGCGCGGGGTTTGCAGCACAACAGACACCACTGCCGTCCAGCGCTCAATACCGGCCGCCGCGCCGTTCACAAACCGGTGCTCGCTCCAGCGCACCTGGTAAGAGCTGTCGCTGGCCCGCACCACGCTGTTGATCTGCACCGTCACCGATTCCTGGCCGATGCGGGCAAAGGGATCGTTGGTGCGGGCGTAGTCGCTGAGCACCGCCGCCCCGCGGTCGGTGGTGTAGTTGTAGGCGTCCAGCCAGTTCTGGCGCACCACCACAGGATCGATGGAGAGGGAACGCACCAGGGTGATAAAACGGGCCAGGTGATGGGCGGTCTGCGCATCGTTGGGCCGGTACGGCGTTGTGGCCTCCCCCACGGCTCGCACCTGTCCGCCCGTGTCCACCTCCACCACATAGGGCGTGACAATGGACTGGGCCGAACGCCACACCAGCCCACCGGCCATCACCAGGGCCAGCGCCAGACAGCCAAAGGCCATCAGCCGCCAGTTCTTCGCCTGCACCCGGGCCGAGCCGATGCGCTCATCCCAGGCCTGGGCGGCTGCCTGATAAGGTGTAGCCGGTTCCGGGGATTCGGCATAGCGCGCATGGGGTCGCTTGAATCGCATGAAGAATTCTCCTTAGGAATCCGGGTCGTTCAGGCTGGGGCCTGATCCAGAACCGCCACCATCTCCACCCCGCAAGGTGTGGGCGACCGTCGTTGCGGTATGGGAAAGTTGCTGGCGACGTTGCAACTGCCTGGCCCAGGCCGGTTGTCCACCCGACGCTGTCGTGTACTTCGTGTTTGAGGCCGCTGAATCCATGACCGAACTCGCCCCACTGGCCGCCGATTTCATGGCACTTGCACTGCCTGCCGCCATCCGAACGGCACTGGGGGCCATTCGCGCACCGGCGACCACAGCGCCACCCACTCCAGTGGCAGCAGCACCCAGAGCCACAGCGGTCCCGGCCGCGCCGAGGGTGGCGCCCGCCATCGCTCCGGCGCCTAGTTGTGGTGAGCCGGAAACCAAGCCAGTGGCAATACCCGGCCCAAAGATTCCCAAGGCCAACAGCGCCAGGGAGGCCAGCATGATCACCAGCGCAAAATCCACAGAGGGTTCATCCGGGGCAACCTGGAACTCGGCAAAGAGCCCCGTGCCGATACCAATGATCACCGCCAACACCAGCACCTTGACGCCGGAGGACACCACGTTGCCCAGGACTTTTTCAGCGAGAAAGGCAGTCTTGTTCCACAATGCGAACGGCACCAACACAAACCCGGCCAGGGTAGTCAGCTTGAACTCAATTAAGGTGATGAAGAGCTGGATCGCCAACACAAAGAAAGTCAGGATCACCACCAGCCAGGCCAGAAACAGCACCACGATGGGCGTGATATTGACGAATACCTCTGGAAACCCGGCCATCTCGCTGATTTGCTCCAAAATCGGCGCACCGGCATCCACGCCCACCTTGGCCAGGCGACCCGGTTGCAGGAATTCCTCAGCCGTCATGCCAGAACCTGAAGCCATCAGCCCAAGCCCGGTGAAGGAGCGGAACACGATACCCGCCAGCATATTGAAGTTGCCGATGATGTAGGCGAAGGCTCCCACGTAGAGCACCTTGCGAATCAGGCGAACCAGCACGTCATCGGCCTGCCCGGTGGCATGGCTCAATGCCCAGAACAGTCCCGCGATGGTCATGTCTATCACCACCAGGGTGGCGGTCAGGAACGCCACTTCACTACCCAGCAATCCGAAACCCGAATCAATGTAGGTCGAGAACACATTGAGGAAGCGGTCGATCACCGCGACATCATCCATGGCCACGCGCCTCCATCGGCACAGGTATCAAAGTCATCACGCTGCCTCAGTACCCGTAGAAGGAAACCGACTGCGGTGTGTAGGCCGTGCCCTCCCCCAGGAATCGCCGGGTCACTTCCCGGCCACGCTCGGTGGCGGCAGCCTGCCGGGCCAACTCCAGGGACGCGGCGCGATCCTGCGTCAACCGCAGTTGCTGGGACTGGATGGACTGCTTGGCCTGTAACGCGAGCAGTTGGTTGGTGGCCTGCATCGCCTGCAGGGCACCGTTGGCTGACTGACTCTGGTTCACCAGATCCGTCAACACGCCCTCGTCGGTGGACAGGTTCTGGGATACCTGCCCCTGCATACGCATCGCCGTGTGCAGGCCATTGAGGGTGTGCGCCCAACGTTCGCGGGCATCCTGCGCCATGCGGTCACCGCTTACGCTAGCCGCGTATTCCTGCGGGTAGAGCCTGGCAAATTCCTGGTCAATGCGGTTTACCTCATAGGCCAAGCCCTGGGCCTCGGCAATCAGACGCCCGGTGGTCGCCAGTGCCGAGCGCAGTCGATTCACCGAATTGAAATCAAGCCGCTCCAGATTCCGCGCCTGGTTGATCAGCATGTTCGCCTCGTTCTGCAGCTGCTGTACCTGGTTGTTGATCTGCTCCAGGGTGCGGGCGGCGGTCAGCATGTTCTGAGCCAGATTCGAGGGATCGAGCACGATATCGCCAACACCGAACAGGGCCTGCGCGGGTTGGGCGACGGTAAAGGCAATCGCGCTGGCCAGTGCCAACGCGCGGAAACGGGATACCAATGAGAATTTATGGATCATGGCTGTTCCTCCAAGGAAGTTCCTGCCGGTGAGTATTGAGATAACAATTGCGCCGCCCAGTCGAGGCCACGATGACGCAACCAGGCAGCGGCAAAATCAGGTACCGGCATCGAGGCCAGCAGCGCATCCATCGCGCGCTGATCCTCGGGCGTCGAGGCGCCGGCAAAGGCGAGCGCCACCGGCCCCAGATCCAGATCGAATAGGCGATTGCCAAGTCGTGACTGGTAGTAGTAATCGCGCTTGGGCTCGGCGGTGGCGACAATCTCGATCTGCCGGGCATTGAGCCCAAAGCCTTCGTAGATGGAGCGAATCTGCGGCTCGGTGGCCTGGGGATTGGGCAGGAAAATGCGGCTCGCGCAGCTCTCGACGATGGCCGGCGCGATGCTGGAATCCTGGATATCCGCCAGGGACTGGGTGGCGAAAATCACGCTGACGTTCTTCTTGCGCAGGGTCTTCAGCCACTGGCGGATGCGCGCCGCGAACACCGGGTCGTCGAGGAATAGCCAGGCCTCATCCAATATCAGAAGCGTCGGCGCCCCGTCGAAACGCTCATCGAACCGGGCGAACAACACGCCCAGTACGGCCAGCACCGCCGCGCGGCTGGCCATCAATTCCTCCATCTCGAAGCACTGCACATCAGCTATACCCAGGCGGTCATGCTCGGCGTCCAGCAGCTTGCCGTGGGCACCACCCAGCAGGTACGGGGCCAGCGCCTGACGCAGTGCATTGTCCTGCAGCAGGACGGAAAATCCCGTTAGGGTGCGCTGCTCCACCGGCGCACCGGCCAGGCTTTCCAGCGCCGACCAGATCGCCGCTTTTTCATCGGGGCCAAGGATCACCCCTTCCTGCCGTATCCGCCCTTCCAGCCATTCCGCCGCCCAGGCGCGGCGTTCCTCCCGGTCGATACCGGCCAGGGGTTGAAAGGCAATCTCTCCGTCCGACCCCAGATCGTAGTGCTCGCCGCCCAGTCCCAGAATGGTGGCCCGCAGGGAGCGTCCCATATCGAAGGCGAAAATCCGCGAACCCGGATAGCGACGAAACTGCAGGGCCACCGTGGCCAACAGCACCGACTTGCCCATGCCGGTAGGCCCCACCACCAGGGTGTGGCCCACATCACCGATATGGGTGACCAGCCGGAACGGCGTGGCACCATCAGTGCGCGTGACAATCAACGGCGGGCCGTCCAGATGAGCATTCTTCGTTGGCCCCGCCCAGACCGCCGACACCGGCAGCAGGTGCGCGAGATTCAGTGTGGAGACAATGGGTTGACGCACATTGGCGTAGACATTGCCCGGAATCGAGGACAGCCACGCCTCCAAGGCATTGATTGTCTCGGGGATGGTGACAAAACCCCGCCCCTGAATGACCCGCTCCATCTGGCGCAGTTTTTCATCGGCGATGGCGGAATCAATATCCAGCACCGTCACGGTGGCCGTGACATAACCGAAGGCCACCTGGTCACTGCCGAGTTCCTGCAGGGCGGCGTCCGCATCCCCCGCCTTGTTCGAGGCATCGGTATCCACCAGCGGGCTTTCCTGCTGGAACAGGGTCTCCCTCAATAGCGCCGCTACATTCTTGCGCTTGGCAAACCATTGCCGGCGCAACCGCCCCAGCTCCCGTTCCGCTTCCGCCTTGTCCAGGCACAGAAAACGCGTACTCCAGCGATAGCCAAAACCCAACCGGTTCAAGTCATCCAGAATGCCCGGCCAGGTCGATGTGGGAAAACCCCGCACCGAGGCAACCCGCAAGTGCGCCTCGCCCAGCATTGGCGCCAGGCCACCGGTCAATGGGCTGTCGGCCAGCAAAGCATCCAGATGGGACGGTGTCTCCGGTACCGTCACTGGGTGACGGTGAGTGGAAACAGTGCCGTGCAAATAGGTCAGCGTCTCGCTGTCATCCAGCCAGGCCAGTTCCGGCATCACGCCATCGAGCAGATCGAACACGCGGTCCGTCTCCGCCGCAAAGGCGTCCAGACGCTCACGCCAGTTCGCCCCCTGGCGAGATGTGTTTTCGTACAAGAGGCTGGCCGCCCGGGCGCGGGACTCTTCCGGTGGCAGGTATACCAGCGTCAGGTGGTAGGCGCTTTCGAAGTGGCTGTGGTTTTCCTCGAAGGCCGCTCGCCTTTCCTCCTCCACCAGCCAGGAAAGCGGCTCGGGAAACTCCGACTGCGGATAGCCTGCCGCGGGCAAGCGTTCGGCTTCCACGAACAGCGCCCAGCCCGATCCCAGGCGCCGTAGTGCGTTATTGAGCCGCGCCGACGTGGAGATCAGTTCACCTTGGGTGGCACTGTCCAGATCCGGCCCGCGAAAGCGCGCCGTGCGCTGGAACGATCCATCCTTGTTGAGCACCACTCCTCTAGCGACCAGCCCGGCCCAGGGCAACCAATCGGCCAAGATGGCAGGACGCTTGCGGTATTCGGTCAGGTTCAACATGGCTGCCCCTCACACATCCAGCAATGGCTTGTGCTTGAGATGCCGCAGGAACACCGCCATAAACTGCGGGTCGGCCTGAGCACCCCACACCGCCAGGGAATGCCCCAGCAGCCACAGCACCAGGCCGGGCAACCACAGTTGCAGCCCCAATCCCACCGCGGCTGCCAGAGTGCCGTTGGCAATGGCCACGGTGCGCGGTGCCCCGCCCAGCAGGATCGGCTCGGTCAGCGCCCGGTGCAGCGGCACCTCGAAACCGTCGGCGAATGCGGACACTCCGTTCATGCCACCACCGCCCCGCCGGAGAAGCTGAAGAAAGACAGGAAAAACGAGGAGGCCGCAAAGGCGATGGACAGGCCAAACACGATCTGCACCAGCCGCCGAAAACCGCCGGAGGTATCACCAAAGGCCAGTGCCAACCCGGTGGCAATAATGGCGATCACCGCCACGATGCGCGCCACCGGCCCCTGGATGGAATCGAGGATGGATTGCAGCGGCCCCTCCCAGGGCATGCTGGAACCTGCGGCCTGTGCCGTTGTCGCCACGCACAGCAACAACGCGGCAAACACCAGGGTATTCAAGCCGGAGCGTAAAACCGGATTTACAGAAATCCGCATTGGATGGACAGCGGTCATGAGGGTTCTCCAGATGAGGTTGACGATGAGGCGATTGAGGATGAAAGCGACGACAGGGATTCGTCGAGGTGATAGCCGTTGCTGTCGAAACCGGTGACCCGGGCCACAGTGCGCACCTTGCGGGCACGGCCGCGCCCCGCGATAAACACCACCACGTTCACCGCCTCGGCAATCAGCGCACGCGGTGGCGTCATGGCGACTTCCAAGATCAGTTGCTCAAGGCGAAGCAGTGCACCCTGAGCGGAACCGGCATGCACGGTGGCGATGCCGCCGGGATGGCCGGTGCCCCAGACCTTGACCAGATCCAGCGCTTCGCCGCCGCGCACCTCACCGACCACAACCCGGTCCGGGCGCAGGCGCATGGTGGCCCGTACCAGCTCGGTCATTGACACCACACCAGGACGGGTACGAAGCGGCACGTGGTCTTTTGCTACACACTGGAGTTCAACCGTATCTTCCAATACCAGCACCCGGTCATCGGTAGCCGCGATCTCCGCCAGCAGTGCATTGGCAAGGGTGGTCTTGCCGGTACTGGTGCCGCCGGCCACCAGGATGTTCTGTCGCTCGCGCACTGCGGAGCGCAGGAAAGCCACTTGACCCTCAGCAAGCACGCCATCGCGCACATAGTCTTCCAGCGGAATTACCCCCACCGCGCGCTTGCGCAGGGCAAAGGCCGGGGCCGGTGAAGCAGGCGGCAGGACACCCTCGAAACGCTCGCCGGTTTCCGGCAGCTCGGCGCTTAGCAGTGGCCGACTACGATGGACTTCCACACCCACGTGAGCCGCCACCAGGCGAATGATACGTTCGCCATCGGCGGCAGACAGCGTTTCACCGGTTGGCGCTCGCCCCGTGGACAGACGATCCACCCACAAACTGCCATCCGGGTTGAGCATCACCTCCACCACATCCGGGTCCGCCAGCGCGGCGGCGATCAACGGCCCCATGGCGGTGCGCAGCATGCGGATGCGCCGGTCAAGTGATTGTGTCGAGGATGACGATGGGTGAGCCGCGTTCATGATTCGCCCTCCCCATCGTGCTGTTGTTGCTGCTCGCGCTCCTGGGCCTCAACCTGGGCGGCAATTTCATCCAGCCGCCGCGTATCGGGTTCCAATTCTTCATAAACCTCCCGCACCAAACTGCGGCCACGCAAAATGTGGCGACCCAGCTGCTCGACGAATTGCTCGAAGCGCGCCCGGCCCTGGGCTCTTGCCGCCTCCTGATGTGACTCCGGCAGCGGCGTGCTCACCGTCAGGTAGTAGCGCACATACAGCGCCACTGTCTCGATCAGGATGTTCTGGTCCCGCTCCAGTTTCTCGAACTGGCGGGACAGGCGATCCAGCCGTTTTGCCATGGCTGCCTCGCGCTTGTCGGCGGCATCGGGCGAGAGCCAGGATGCCAATGCCGCTGCAACGATGGACGACTTGGACACACCCTTCTTGGCGGACAACTCATCCAGGCGTCTGGCGTGGTCGCGCTCGATAAACAAATTCAGTCGGTGTCGGGAATGCAGTCGGCTCATAGGGCAATTCCATCGTCGGGGTCGAGGGCGGCCTGCCGTGCCAAACGTTGCAGGCGCGGGTCAAACTTCGAGAGCAAGGGCGTGATGCCGTCCTCGTCATCCAATAGGGCCAGGTCATTGGTGGGTGGTTTGTTTTCCGGCTCCCAGGTCACGATCTCCGAGAGTTCCGGTTGTCGGCGCGGACCGCCGTCGTCACTTCCGCCGGCATTTCCAGCCGCAGTGGAAGCCGTAGCCGGCACCGCAGGCACTGCCAGTTCGCTCCAGTCATTGGGGCGAACCTCAGGCACGTCGATATAACGCCCTTCATCCAGAACAGGAGGTGGCAGTACCCGACGGGTAAAATTGGCATCCAGGTAATAGCGCAGCTTCTTTGCCTTGATCGGCGGCTGACCCGAAACCATCACCACCGCTTCGTCCGGCGGCAATTGCATCACCTCCCCCGGCGTCAGCAGGGGCCGTGCCGTCTCCTGGCGCGAGACCATCAAATGCCCCAGCCACGGCGCCAGCCGGTGACCGGCGTAGTTGCGCTGGGCACGCAGTTCGGTAGCCGTGCCCAGGGTGTCAGAGATCCGCTTGGCGGTGCGCTCGTCGTTGGTGGCGAAGGTCACCCGCACATGGCAGTTGTCGAGAATGGCGTGGTTGACGCCGTAGGCCTTGTCGATCTGGTTGAGGCTCTGGGCGATCAGGAAACTGCGAATGCCGTAGCCCGCCATAAAGGCGAGCGCCGACTCGAAAAAGTCGAGCCGTCCCAGTGCGGGAAACTCGTCCAGCATCAGTAACAGTTTGTGTCGGCGCTCAATGCCGTCGCTGCCATCCAGGGATTCGGTCAGCCGCCGACCAATCTGGTTGAGGATCAGGCGAATCAGTGGTTTCGTGCGGTTGATGTCCGAGGGCGGCACCACCAGGTACAGGGACACCGGGTGCTCGGCGGCGATCAAATCGGCAATGCGCCAGTCGCAGCGGGAGGTCACGGCGGCCACCGTGGGATCACGGTACAGCCCCAGGAAACTCATGGCGGTGGACAGCACACCAGAGCGCTCGTTGTCCGCCTTGTTCAGCACTTCCCGTGCCGCCGAGGCCACTACCGGATGCGGCCCGTCATCCAAATGCTTGGTAGTCATCATCCGGTGCAGTGTCACCTCGAAGGGGCAGGCCGGATCGGAGAGGAAGTTGGCGACACCGCGCAGGGATTTATCTTCTCCCGCGTAAAGCACATGCAGGATGGCGCCCACCAGCAAGGCATGGGAGGTCTTCTCCCAGTGGTTGCGGCGCTCCAGTGCGCCTTCGGGGTCCACCAGGATGTCTGCGATGTTCTGCACATCGCGCACCTCGTGGGCGCCCCGCCGCACTTCCAGCAACGGGTTATAAGCTGCCGAGCGGCCATCGGTAGGGTTGAACAGCAGGCAGTGGGAAAACCGCGCCCGCCAGCCAGCAGTCAGTTGCCAGTTTTCACCCTTGATGTCATGGATCACCGCCGAGGCGGGCCAGGACAACAGGGTCGGCACCACCAACCCCACGCCCTTGCCCGAGCGGGTCGGTGCAAAAGTCAGGACATGCTCCGGCCCTTCATGGCGCAGGTACTTGTGGTCGTGCTGGCCAAGAAAAACGCCGGCATCGCCGGTCAGGCCGGCACGCTGAACTTCCGCAGGATCGGCCCAACGCGCCGAGCCGTAGGTGGTCACCAGCCGCGATTGCCGGGAACGCCAGATCGACATCCCGATGGCCACCACCACCGCCACTAGGCCACTGGCCCCGGCGATGGCACCGCCGGTAACAAACACGCCGGGCGCATAGGCGTCGAAGAAGAACCACCAATCGAACAAGCGCCATGGGTGGTAAACCGGTTTATCGAGCAGTTCGAACCAGGGGGCACCCAAACGAGACTGGTAGCCCAGCGCGCTGGCCACCCACTGGGTGGCACCCCACACGCCGGCTATGACGATGCCGAACACCGTCAGCACCTGCCCGTAGAGTACCCCTGTCGCCCGCATATCCGCCTCCGAATTTGCCCTGGTTTCGCACGCACATGAGCGCGCCAACAAGTGTCAGATTCGGTGCTGGATCAGTGCCGGTCAAAGACTGTTATCGGCACAATGCTGAAGGGAAATGCAAGATTGCCAGGCAGGGGAAACACTGTAAAAACACCGCAAATAACAGCGTATTCCAACAAAGCGGGTTATCCAGCGATAACTTATCAACCAGTCGGCATTAAAACGCCGGTTTTTCCTTCGGCGGTGTGTACGGCACTTTGCCATCACCGAGGAAGGCCTTGTTGGTGGCCTCGGCTACTATGTTGCACAGTTTGTCGCCCAACTCCGCACGATTGAGCCGACACTGCTCACGCAGCTCCTTGCGCCGCCCGGGATCGGCCAGCAGCGATTCCACCGTATCGGTGAGAGGCACATCAGCGGATGGCTTTTCAATTGATGTGGGCTTCTCGCCGCAGGCACTCAACAAAGCAACAACCAGCAGTATGCTTAAACGTTTCATGATCAATTTTCTCCCTTGGTATCGGATGTGAACGAGTCCCCCTGGGGCGAGGGATCGCCGCTTATCGGAGTGACTCGCCCGATAAATCTTCGAAGGGTTTCGGAAGGCTCGGCATCACGCCGCAACAACCACGTTGTCAGCACCTGTGATCGTCCCGCCAGAGGCCGAGCCACCACTTCCTCTCGACGGGACGCGGCCAAGTGAGAAGCGCCCACCAGTGCCAGCGCATAACCCGCCGCCACCAGCGTCAACATCAGGTCGTGTGAGGAAACCTGCTCCACCACCAAAGGTTCTCGATCGGCGCCACGCAAGATACGACGGATCTGGTGGCAGTGGCCTTCGCATGACTGGGGATCGCAAGCGACCAGCGGATGACGCAGCACCTCGTCCAGTGGAATTCGCTGGTAGGCCAACAGCGGGTGCCTGGCCGGCACCGCCACGACAAGGGGATCGCTCCAGGCGGGCTCGGCCACGATGCCATCCCCCACCTCGGCGGACTGTGCAAAACCTACGTCATAAAGGTCGTCATGCAGCCCCTTGAGTTGCTGTGCCAACGGCACCTCGAACAATCGGATATCGACCTCAGGCTCCTCCTCACGACATTGAGCCAACACAGCCGTGAGACGTGGCGGTGTGATGCCGTCGGACAGCGCCACCCGCAATTGGTCGTGGAAGCCCGCAGCGGCGGCCTGCACACTGCCGCGGGCCTGATCCAAGGCTGTAAAGACACGCGGCACATGTTCAAGGAAAAGCTGTCCGGCACGGGTCAAACGTGTGCTGCGGGTCGTGCGATTGAACAAGCGAACACCCAGCTCTTCCTCCAGCTCCTTTATTGCCCGCGACAGCGGTGATTGCTCAATGTGCAGACGCTCCGCCGCTCGGGCGAAATGCAATTCCTCGGCAACGGCGAGGAAACAGCGAAGGTGGCGTAACTCCATGCGATTTATTCCAATTTAAAACCAATCCTATTATCACCTTATGTCTCAAAACCAGGCACACTCTCCTTGCCTTAATCAGCCCCTAAAGAAATGTATAACCAACACACCCTTAATTTTTCTCTAAAGTTCGCGAGCAAACTAACACACGAAATAAATCAGCATCCTCCAATCACAGACTTTATTGATAGATTCTGATACTTTGAGCCAGAATTAATTTTTACCTGTCCCTGTTCTAAAAAAAGCTGAACTGAACCTTAAACAGAAAACCATTGGATATAGTCTTTTCATCGTCCGATACTGCGGGTAATAGAAAAACCCTCTTAATGTGACTCTTGATGCGTTTTAACTATGTTTTGTCCAAAGCAACATCATGCCCGTCCACTAGCATAAACCTCCCATTTGAGCCGTCTTTCCTGGCTTTTTTATAAGATTCATATTCATCACTATGGTAAAACTTCATCGCCACTTCTTTTGAAGGAAATTGAATAAGAACGACCGTTTGGGGAGCCCCCCCTTCACCTTCCAACAACTCCACTGATGGAGTTCTTGCCAAATATATACCCCCCAGCTTCTTCACCAATGGCGTCACCTTCTTAAGATAGTCATTTACCCAATGATGATCAGAGAAATTAATCTCACCAATGGCGTAGCACTTCATTTAAAAACTCCTTTGACTAGATGATTGACTCATTGATGTATATTTTTCTCACACAACACTGCGCTCATCCTCGATCTGTTTTTTATTTATCTCAATGTCCTGTGATCTACCCTGAATTAATAGTCACCGAAGAACACCAATTCTGTTCCCATTTCTTTATTCGGTCTTGTATGGGAGCACCATCATGATCAACCCTTAATGGCGTGGCGAAAACCAGCTTCTCTGGAAAGCAGTCACGATTAATGGCCCCATAAACTTGTCCGCCTAAATCAACGGTCACACAAACCAACATTCCGCATTTTCGACATTCATGAAACACGGCGGTCTTCGTTCCTTGCTGGATTTGGCGATAGAATGAAAATTCCCTTATGTGTATTTCCACGACAGTGTCAGCCTGAAATACATATTGAGCATTGTGGGCCGTGCAGTATTCACAGCCACAAATGACGGGATGAACTTCGCTGGCACGATCAAACTGCCACTCCACTTTCACATTCGTACATCTACACTGCCCAATCACGCTGACTCCTCCAAATCATTCTTTACAAATGGATCCCCGTACCAACTGGTCCAGACCTTCAGAGGAGCAGAGTGTCACGCCAATATTTTTCATCTCTTCTTCTCCCTTGGGATAGAGTTGAGAAATCGCATCCGTGACCAGCATGATCCTGAAATCACGCTCGCTGGCCTCGTAGATACTGGTGCGGGGACAATTGGGGTAGTTACAACCCAGAAACACCAAGGTATTGGTGCCTCGCCCTCGCAGGAAATCTTGCAACCCTGTCTGGTAAAAGGCGCCCCACCGGGGCTTGAAAAGAACAAACTCATTGTCACCAACTTCCTGAATACCACCCGACAACAATAACTGGGTATTCAAGCGGGTATCACTATTGGGCTTCAATGATGCAACAAGCTCAGCACCGTCACTTTCCGGTATCGCGATACGGGCACCTCGCTCAACCGCCGCACGGCGGCATAAGTCCACATTGGAGCCATCCGGCATGTACAAGCGGATAACATGGATAACCGGTAAGTCGCTATCTCGAAAAGACTGAATCACCTTTCTCATTGCCGAAACCGCTTCCAGCGTGCCTGGAATGCGGGCGGGGGCATCATCGAGCACAAAGTCGTTTTGTACATCGATGCTGATCAACGCACTGTGGTTTAGGTCGGGGGTTGTGTAGCCATTCATTATCCTTTCCTGCCTACTCCTCAATTTTTGAAAATTGCAACATTGTCATGATAGTTGCCGTCATGGTCGCTACCGGTTTTTCTTCGCCATATTCCGAGCTGTACAACGCAGCTTCCACGACAGAAATTGTTTTGCCTGGCTTGACCACCGTTGCCTTCGCGGCAAAGTGCCCCCCCCTTGGCTGGGCGCAATAGGTTCACCTTGAATTCCACGGTGAGTACATCCGCCCCCTGTGGCATCAGTGTAAATGCGGCATAGCCACAGGCGCTGTCCAGGATAGTGGCGACAATGCCCGCATGGATGTAGCCGTTCTGTTGCGTAAACCGGGATTGGAAGGGAAAGCGGATGGAGACGATTCCTGGCCCCTGTATACTCAGCTCCGCGTCCAGGGTTTGCATCACCGCCTGGCGGCCAAAACTCTCCAGTGTCTTGGATTCATAGCCTGTATCTTGCGCTTCCAATTTTTACCTCCCGACCTAATTTTTTAATTGAAAATTTACTGCGTTTGGTTCAATGCCAGTCTCTCGAAAATGATGAAAAAAAGAGAAAGTGATCAATGTCGTCAATTCTCCTCCAGCATAAAGATCAAGTCTGTCACCCCGAAGTCTACGCCTTGCTGTGACAGCGCCGCTGTCACCTGTCCACGATGGTGGGCTTGGTGATTGAAGAAATGCACGATAGCCTGAGTGAAGTCCACATTCCGCTCGGTATTGCTCGACAAACTGACATAGTTCAACCGTTCGGGCGGCGGGGATAACGCCAGGCTTTGTGCCCAGGCAATAATGTCCTTGTCAGTTTGCTCCCGGGCTTGTCGCAACTGGGCATAATCGCCGGACAGCTCCTGAGTCAGGCTTTTCACTGTGACGGGTTCGCTTTTGAATCGGGCCAGCCACATCAGGTCGCAGACCAGCAAGTGATTCAGGGTGTTGTAGATGGAGCCGAAGAACAGGCCGCACTCCGACCGGCGCTGCTCAGGGGTCAAGGTCTCCGCAGCTGAATACAGACCGCCATTCATCCACTGGTTGTAGCGAGCCATGGTGTTGGCGTAGCTTGCTAAATCGAAGGTCATTGTCTTTTCTCCCCACATTCGTCATCAATCAATGCTTGGTAGGCAAGTGACAGACGCTGATATACAGGCCCAGGACACGGGGCGATCTGCCGACCATCGATTGTTTTAACTGGAATCAACCGCGCACCGCTGCCGCAGATAAAACACTCCTCGGCAGTGTAAAGATCGTAGCTGGTGAGGGACTGCTCGCGAGCCTCCAGTCCTTGTTGAGGCGCCAGCTCCAACAGGGTTTCTCGGGTAATTCCTTCCAAGGCACCGTCCTGAACGGGCGGCGTTAGCAACGATCCCGCCTTGACGACAAAAATATTCTCGGCGCTGCATTCCGCCACCTGACCAAACTGGTTGAGCAAAATGGCTTCATCAACGCCGGCGGCATTCGCTTCCGCCCTGGCCAGAACCGAATGCAGGTAATTCAGGGATTTGACCCTTGCATCCAGCCCCGTACCGACTGCCCGCTTGATACTGCTGGTGATCAGGCTAACCCCCTGGCGCCGGGTTTCATCACTGACCAACGAGAGTGATGCCGGAATGATAAAGACATTGGGCGCGGTACAATTGCGGGGGTTCAGCCCCATATCCCCCTCACCCCGGGTCACCAGAATCCGCAGGTACCCATCGCCCATGCCTGAGCTAGCGATACAGGCCATGACTGCTTGTGCGAGGGTATCATCGGTATAGGGAACAGTGATGGCCAGTGCACTGAGGGAGTGGCGCAACCGCGCTAGGTGACGGTCCAGCCGGAAAGGATGCCGGTGATAAAATCGCAGTCCCTCGAAGCAACCGTCACCGTATAGCAAACCGTGATCATAGATCGACACGACCGCCTGGTCGGAGCTCACCAGCTCGCCGTTCTTCCAGCAAGAATACTTCGTTTTTGTATGACACATGAGTTGGGCCTGCATCCGATATCACCTCACAGAGTTTACGCTCCCGTACCGCCTGAAAGATGACGATGCCAATGCTGGGCTCATCGGATTCAGGCTATTGAGGGAACAATGCAGATAGTGTAATCTGTCCAAGAAATGGGTACAGATACAGTTTATGCAAATTTAAACGGGTACAGATTTTGGGCGCACCACGCTTTCAACTCCATCGCTACGAGCAGCTAACCAGGGAGATCCAGGCAGGACGCTACAGTCCAGGAGAAAGAATTCCCGGAACCCGTGTTCTGGCG
The DNA here is from genome assembly GCF_044962685.1 of Oceanobacter antarcticus. NCBI lineage: Bacteria > Pseudomonadati > Pseudomonadota > Gammaproteobacteria > Oceanospirillales > Oceanospirillaceae > Oceanobacter > Oceanobacter antarcticus. The sequence goes on along the minus strand of NZ_JBBKTX010000037.1, from coordinate 267 downwards.
GAAACCCATGGTGTCAGTATCAATACTGTCCTCCAAGCGCAGAAGCTATTGGAAAACCAGCGTATGATCGAAGCGGTTCCGCGCTCGGGATTCTTCGTCAAATGGCGCGGCGAAGACGCAGCACAACTGGTAAAAAGCCCGGCCAAGGCCTAATGCTGTTCACTTAAGCCATTTACTCATCTGAGCAGTATCTGGAAAATCCGATGTCAGACCATGACATCGGATTTTTTTATGTCCATTCAGCAAGATCTTCTCGACCTAGACGAA
>NZ_JBBKTX010000036.1:0-31511 GCF_044962685.1 Oceanobacter antarcticus | reverse complement strand
CCACCAACCAAGTGGTCAAGGTCGCCAACAGCAAGATTTTGTACGGCGTCTATATCGCCGTCACCCTGCTCAGCATCATCGCCTTCCGCTCCCTGCCCGCAGTGATCTGCGCCATGGTGCCACTGGTACTGACCTCGATTTTGGTGGAAGCGCTGATGGTGTTCCTCGGCATCGGCATCAAGGTCTCGACCTTGCCGGTGATCGCTCTCGGGGTCGGCATCGGCATCGACTACGCGCTCTACATCCTCAGCGTGGTGCAAACCTGGCTACGCGCTGGGGCCAGCCTCTCCGAAGCCTACTATCGGGCCCTGGTGTTCACCGGCCGGGTGGTTATTTTTACCGGCTGCACCCTCGCCATTGGCGTTGGTGCCTGGGCCTTCTCACCGATCAAGTTCCAGGCCGACATGGGCATATTACTGACCTTCATGTTCCTGTGGAACATGCTCGGCGCGCTGATTTTACTGCCGGCGCTGGCGAGTTTTTTACTGAAACGCAGCCAGCCGCACTGAGGAGCAAACAGGATGTACAAGCAACTACTTATCCCGCTGGATGAAAGCCAGCTGTCGATGCAAGTGCTGGAGTCGGGGGTGCGCATGGCTGAAGTCCACGGTGCCCATGTGACCTTTTTGTACCTGTCGCCGCAGGACAACGAAGTGAACCGTGAAGATGCCGGGCTGCTGCACGCCATGGCCCCGGAACTGTTCGCCCGTAAATACCTGTGGCGAGATGGTTACATCAAGGCACGGGCAACCGGCTGGGCACGAACAGCAAATATAAGCGCCGATTTTATTTCCGAAGTCTGTGACGATTCGATTGCGGACACCATCCTGGCTAAGGCGACGGAGCTGCAAGCAGACCTGATTTTGATGGGGACGCACTGGCGTCGTTCGTTGATCGAACGCCTGTTCGGCTCAGTGCTGTTAAAAGTGGTCCAGCAGACCCGGATTCCGGTACTGGTGGCGGCAGTGGGGGAAGAACAGGAATCGGCGCAGCAGCAAGTGATTCGTGAGTTCCGCGAGAACCATGCGATCTGGATAGCGTTAATTGAACAGCTGGAACTCTGCTTGCAAGAGTCGGACTGCCTGACCAAGAACGATGAGTTAGTCGGCATGTTACTGACGGCAATCCAGAATTTTGCCTTGGTGATACGTGATTTCCGTCAGGAACCAGCCTTACAACAATTGCACCAGATCAGCGATAACGTATCGGCGACCCATACCGACACAAATGACAACCTCCCTCAGGAATCCCGCTTGATCGCCGCGTTAATGGACGTCTGCCTGGTTCCTGAAAAGTGGAATCTGGACGTTGCACGAGCGACGGCAAGGCAGCTGGGGCAGCATATTATTCAACAAGTTACAGAAGACAATCACCACCTGGTGAGCAAGGCATCCGAACAATTATCCGAACAGGATTTTGAACAGGCCCTGGCCACGCTGAACCAGACCCAATGGCGGGCGTTACGTAAGGCCCGACAGCAAGACTTGGGGACACTCTTGTCTCGCTTGAACACAGAAATGAACAGGAGCAAAACATGACCATGATTGTGGCAGATATTCACCATGCGGCAGAGGATCTGCATCAGGCCTGGTTATCTGGCACTGCTTGATCTGCTGCTGATCCTGTTTGTTTTTTTGATGAAACGCAGTTCATCGCCGAGCGGCTGTTGCTAACCCTCCCTGAGCTAATCAGGTATGAGGTACGCAGCTGCCGCCGTGGCCACCACCAATAACGGCGGTCGGTCACCAGGGTTAGCCGGGAAACTGGCTGGCCTCCCACATATTTGGAAAGGTGTGACATGACATTGCCAGAACCCCAACTGAGTGACGCCTTTGGCCGTCGCTTCGGTTATTTACGCCTGTCGGTGACCGATCAGTGCAACTTCCGCTGCAATTATTGCCTGCCGGATGGTTACCAGTGCTCGGAAAAACCGACATACCTGGCGCTGGATGAAATTCGTTGTGCTGTGGCAGCATTTGCCGCACTGGGGACACGCAAGGTGCGTGTCACCGGTGGTGAACCCAGTCTGCGTAAAGATCTGCCGGATATTATTCGTATTGTTGCGCAAACCCCCGGTATTGATCAGGTCGCGATTACCACTAATGGCTATCGGCTGTTACATGCCGTGCAGGACTGGGCCGACGCCGGTCTGACCCACCTCAACCTCAGTATCGATAGTCTCGATCCGGCGCAATTTGCCAACATTACCGGCCATGACCGTTTGCCGTATTTGCTGCAAGGTCTGGACAAAGCGCTGGCGCTGGGACTGAAGGTCAAGGTTAACGCCGTTCTGCTGAAAGGATTTAATCACCATCAACTGCAGGATTTTCTTAACTGGATTCGTAAGACACCCGTTAGTCTGCGATTTATCGAACTGATGCAAACTGGCGACAATCAGGTGTTTTTTACCGAACATCATGTCAGTGGAGACGAGATTCGCCAGCAGCTGCTACAGCAAGGATGGCAACCGCGCTTGAAAGAGATCAACGCCGGGCCAGCGCTGGAATTCCAGCATCCGGATTACCGGGGCCGTATTGGTTTGATCATGCCCTATAGCAAGGACTTCTGCGCCAGCTGTAATCGCCTGCGTCTGTCGTCTGTCGGCAAGTTGCATCTGTGTCTGTTTGGTGAGCAAGGCCATGATATTCGAACCTTGCTGGAAGCTGGCAAGGAGGATTTGCTCCAGGCTCGTCTGCTGACATTGTTGGGTGAAAAACGCGTGAGCCACTCCCTGCATCAAGGCGCTACCGGTGCTACCCGTCACCTGGCGATGTTAGGAGGCTGATGATGTCGACTGCGTTTATCCTGGGTCTGGTTCTGGCCGGTGGGGAGTCGCGCCGTATGGGTCAGGACAAGGCATTGCTATCAGTAGCCGGTTATCCAAGCCTGTTGCACCGTCAATTGGCCTTGTTGCAATCGCTGTCGCTGGACGCCTGTTCGGTCAGTCGCCATCGCCGTCACCAGACTCCGACGGATCTGGATGTACCGGTACTCAGTGACTCCAACAGTGACAATCACGAAGGGCCGTTGGCCGGCATCCAGGCCGCTGCTTTAGCCTGGCCGGAAGCGACAGCGGTACTGGTCTTGCCGGTGGACTTGCCTTTTGTTTGTACTGCATCCCTGCAGCATCTGCTGGAGGAAGGCCAGCGCCTGCGCACGGCGGTGTATTACGAAAACGAGTATTTACCGCTGTATTTGCCGTTGCATGACGCCCTGCGTGAGGATCTGTGTGCCCGTATTACTCTGGCTGCATCAGACAAATCCATTCGTGGCCTGTTGCGGCGGGAAAACGCCGTGGCATTGCCAGCACCTGTTGATAACACTCTAACCAATACCAATACCCCGGAAGAATGGCAGGCCAGTCTACAAGCAGACTGGTCGGTTCTACCTCAGGATTAAAGGAACTTTTATCATGTCAAAAACCTTTACTGATGACTTCGTTGCTCTCAATATCGCCGTGTTGACCGTCTCTGACAGCCGTACCGAAGCAACCGATACCAGCGGTCATCTGCTGATCGAAAAGCTCACCGCAGCAGGGCATGTGCTCTCCGCCAAAGCGATTGTGGCCGACGACAAATACCAATTACGCGCCGTCGTATCACAATGGGTTGCCGACACCAGCACCCAGGTGGTGCTGGTGACTGGTGGAACCGGTTTTACCGAACGCGACAATACCCCCGATGCGCTGGAACCTTTGTTCGACCAGACCATTACCGGCTTTGGTGAATTGTTCCGGCAGATCTCCTTCGATCAGATTGGCACTTCGACCCTTCAGAGTCGTGCCGTTGCCGGCCTTGCCAACAGCACGCTGATTTTCTGCATGCCGGGTTCCACTAATGCGTGTGGTACTGCCTGGGATGACATTATTGCCAGTCAGCTGGATGCCCGTTTCCGTCCCTGCAACTTTGTTTTGCGGCTGAAAAATACCGCAGACAACCCCTGTGGAACGCGAGGCTGAGATGGATAAACTTGCACCACAACCGGCTTTTTCTCACGTTAATTCACGTGGTGAAGCCAACATGGTCGACGTCAGCAGTAAAGTCGTGACTGTGCGTGAAGCCTGTGCTGAAGGTTATGTGCAGATGCAGGCAAGCACCCTGAAGATGATCATCAGCGGCCATCACCATAAGGGTGATGTATTCAGTGTTGCCCGTATTGCCGGGATTCAGGCAGCTAAGCAGACCAGTCAGCTGATTCCCCTTTGCCATCCCCTGATGCTGTCAAAAGTAGCGATAGACTTTGAGGTGCAAGTGCAGCAAAACCGCGTGCGTATCCACAGTCTGTGCAAACTCAGTGGCCAGACCGGCGTCGAGATGGAAGCCCTGACAGCCGTCAGTGTTGCTGCCCTGGCGCTGTTTGATATGTGCAAGGCGGTTGATCCTGCCATGTGTCTAAGCGGTATTCGGGTGCTGGAAAAACAGGGTGGTAAAACGGGTCTCTGGCAGGCAAATTCCGGCAGTACAGGTACAGCAGGAGCACTGTCATGATTCAGGTATTACTGTTTGCCCGCTTACGTGACGAACTGGGCACCGATTGCCTCCGCATGAACCTTCCCGAACCCTGCACGGTTGCCAGTTTGCGGCTCGCCTTGCAACAGCACTTTCCGCATCAGACGGATGTGTTGGCAGCAGGGCGGGCACTGGTTGCCATTAACCAGGCACTGACCAACGACGAAAATGCCATCGTCTGCGCAACGGATGAAATTGCGTTGTTACCCCCCATGACCGGAGGCTGATATGGCGGTACGGGTACAAACCGAAGACTTCGATGTGGGAGCTGAATATCAGCAACTGATCGGAGACAACCCCACCGATGGTGCCGTGGTGTTTTTTGTCGGGCTGGTACGCGATATGAATCAGGGAGACGCCGTCAGCGGCCTGTTGCTGGAACATTATCCCGGCATGACCGAACGGGCGTTGCACCAGATAGAAGACGACGCCTGCGCGCGCTGGCCGCTGGGCCGGGTGCAAATTGTCCACCGCGTCGGGCAGCTCGGCATCAGCGATCAGATTGTCTTTGTTGGCACCAGTAGCCCCCACCGCGAAGCCGCTTTTGAAGCCTGCCAGTTCATGATGGATTACCTCAAAAACCACGCGCCGTTCTGGAAAAAAGAAACCTTGCACCAGTCTGAGACCAATACCCGGGAACGTTGGCTTGATGCGGCGGAAAAAGATCTCAAGGCAGAGGCGCGCTGGGGCTGAACGTATTGCAGGAGTAAACGCCCCTGGTCATTCTGTTGTGACGGGGCAGCGCAGAGCGGAAAAGTCGTCGCAGAGGGGTGGTAACCCCTGACCAGCTGAGCCACTTGTAGAACAACCGCTTTTATTATCCATAGGGCAAATCTATAAATTACTGCGGGCTGCATTTTTAGATGAAACGCATATATACAATAATAAGAGAACACCATGAAACTGGCTTCACTCAAATCTGCACGTAAACACGGTCGTTTGATTGTGGTATCCCGCGACCAGACTCTGGCGGCCGATGCTTCCATGATTGCCCCGGATCTGCTTTCTGCGCTGGAGTGCTGGGATACCCGTCAGCCAGAGCTGGAAGAAATTTATAACCGTCTCAACGATGGCACTTTTATTGGTGCCTTTGCGTTTGACCCGGCCCAATGCGCTGCGCCGTTACCCTGCGCACCGCAATGGCTGGATGCCTCGGCCTTCCTGAATCACGGCTACCTGATGGAACGTGCGTTTAATACTGAACGTATCCCGCACTTCGAGACCATTCCAGTGATGTACCAGGGTGCCAGTGACGATTTTCATGGCCCGATGGACGATATGGTCATGGCCAGCGAAGAATACGGCATCGACTTCGAAGGAGAGTTTGGTGTGGTGGTGGGAGCCATTCCGATGGGTTGCAGCCCGGAAGCGGCAGAACAACAGATACGTTTGATCGTCCAGGTCAACGACTGGAGTTTGCGGGCACTTGGCCCCCACGAAATGAAAACCGGCTTCGGTTTTTTGCAGGCCAAGCCATCCAGCAGCTTTGCCCCGATTGCCGTTACTCCTGACGAACTGGGTGATGCCTGGGCGAATGGCCGGGTCAATATGCACCTCAAGGTCGAGTGGAATGGTGCGCGCTTTGGCGAACCCCATGGCCGCGAAATGCATTACGCATTTGGTGAACTGATTGCTCACGCAGCTCGCACCCGTACCTTGTCAGCGGGCAGTGTGGTGGGGTCTGGCACGGTGTCGAATCAATCCCGTGCCGCTGGTTCAGCCTGTATTGCCGAACGTCGAGTCATCGAAATAATAGATGAGGGAGCTGCCAAAACACCCTTTATGCAGTTTGGCGACCGGGTGCGGATGCAGGCCATGTTTGATAACGGTGATGCCGGCCCCTTTGGTGTTATCGATCAGCGCGTTGTGCGCTGATCGATTTTTGGTTTCAGCGCGGCATGTTTGGTTGCTGGGCAGGGCTGAAAACGATTACTTATTTCGGGAACCCGGGGTTGAACCAGGGAATGTATTAATCCAATGCGGCTATTGCCAAATCGGCCGTTTTACTCAAATGCTGTATGTAGAGTTTTACCGTTTTTTCAACATCACGGTTCAGGGCTGCTTCCGCTATATTTTTATGCTCATCGTACAAATGGCGGTCATTGAATTTTTTGCTTCGCGAGGATAAAAACCGATAGCGGGTTGATTGCTCTCTGAGCATGGTACAAATTTTTATTAACCAGGGCGATGGACAAGCAGCGATGAGCACATCATGAAATTTTTCATGGGCCTGGTGCCATTCAACTGCCGATGCTTCTGATTCATGTTGTTGGGATAATGACAGTAGCAGGTGGGTGATGCCTGCCAGTGTGCTTTCCCATTTGATATCACCATTTTTAATGGATTGCTCAAGGGCAGTGATTTCAAGGTTCAAACGTAGATTCAATAAGTCTTCGATCTCTGATTTGGATACCTGTGCTACTTTAAACCCCTTCAAATCCTCTGCGGTAACAAAGGACGACATGGCAAGCTTGGACAGGGCTTCGCGTACCGGAATCAGACCAATGCCGTAGTGGGCGGCTAATTGGGCGGGTTTGAGTTTTTCTCCAGGTTTGAATATTCCTGAAATTATATCATTCTGAATTAAATGCCGAACCAATGATGCCTGGGTCTTGCTTGAACTGGAGAATCCAGAAGTTTCATTTTCTATTGCAGATTTGTTCATAAATATACCAAATGACTCATTAAAAATGCTGAGGCAGGATGATTTTTCACGATTGGTTGGTTACGAGCAATCCAGTTATATTTCAGCATTTGTCGCTTTTTAAATTCTGTAAGTTGTTTTAAAAATAACCAGTTTCAAATCGTGGACTCAGGTGCCAATTAATAGTGCAAAAACTGACCTCCTGGCGAGATCAACGTTCTCAGGCAGGGTCTGGGTATTTCTGACACACGCGATGTCTTCGGCTGATATTTAAAAACAGATGGATATAACATTAGCACACAGTGCCCCAGAATTCCTAGAAAGCCTCCGAACAACAGGGGCCATCTATTTTAATCTGGTGCCCCGCAGGAAGCGGGTTGCTGCAAGCCAGAGTCGAGAGCTGTATCGGGATTAAAGAGATGATTCCCCAGATCAATGGCGCGTCAGTGAAAGACTTTGTTGAGTGTCTCGGTTGGTTACACCACTATACGTGCTCCATGTGTGCTCCTTACTGTATGGCGCGCTTCTTTCAAGACCGGGATAGTCCCATGTTACCGCCACAGCCACAGCATCCAATGGCCTTTGCCACCAAGCAGCTGACGAAAGTCTACGGCGCAGGCGATACTGCCGTGCATGCGCTGCGCGGAGTAACGATTGACATACCGGCCGGTGAAATCGTTGTGTTACTCGGGCCGTCAGGCAGTGGTAAGTCGACACTGTTGAATATATTGGGTGGGCTGGATCGAGCCAGTAGCGGCTCGGTTTTTTTTCAGCAGCAAAATCTGAGCGAATTGTCAGACGCCGAGCTGACCCGCTATCGCCGTGATCAGGTTGGTTTTGTATTCCAGTTTTATAATTTGATGCCAAGCCTGACCGCCAGGGAGAATATCGAGCTGGTGACTGAAATCGCTGGCAATCCAATGGCTGCCGATGCGGCGCTGACTCTGGTGGGCTTACAACACCGAGGCGATCATTTTCCGTCGCAACTGTCAGGGGGGGAGCAACAACGGGTGGCAATTGCCCGCGCCATTGCCAAACGACCCACGGTGCTGTTTTGTGATGAGCCAACCGGCGCTCTGGATAGCAACACCGGCCGTGCGGTATTAAAGGTACTGCAAGACATCAATAAGGAATTTGGCGCTACCGTCATTATTGTGACTCATGCGGCGAATACGGCCAAAATGGCCGATCGGGTGATTTATTTTGCCGACGGTGATATTCGGAATATCAGCGTTAATACGCAGCCGTTATCCGCTGGGGCGATTGAATGGTAAGCCCGCTGGAGCGCAAATTATTGCGCGATTTATGGCGTATCAAGGGGCAGGCATTGGCGATTGGCCTGGTGATTGCGCTGGGCGTGCTGATGCTGGTAATGATGGACGGCCTGGTGAATACCCTTGATGAAACCCGGCAGGCCTACTATCAGCGCTACCGCTTGGCGGATGTGTTTGTCAGCGTTAAAAGGGCACCTAACAGCGTGCTGGAATCACTGGGCCATATCACCGGTATCAGTGCCGTTGAAGGTCGGGTAACAGGCGATGCACTGATTGATTTAGCGGATGTCGCCATACCACTGAGAGCACAAGCGGTGTCGCTGCCCGACCTAGGCTCACCGCGCTTGAATGCTGTGCTGCTCACCGCAGGCCGGATGCTGGATGCACGCCGGGCAGATGAAATTCTGCTGCTCGACGGCTTTGCCCGTGCCCGCCAGTTAAAGCCGGGTGATGTGTTGGCCGCTACCGTGAAGGGTACCCGCAGGGAGTTTACCATTGTCGGTCTGGCGCAATCGCCGGAATTTTTGTACACCACCGCGCCGGGAGAAATGGTGCCCGACGATGGCCGCTTTGCGGTGTTCTGGATGAGCCGAACCGCGTTGGCGGCGCTGTACGATATGAAAGGTGCTTTTAATGAGGCCTTGTTAGCGACCACTCGTCAGGCACGTTTGCCCGCGATACTGGATCAAGCCGATGCGGTCGTGAAAGCCTATGGTGGTCTGGGTGCCTACGGTCTGGAGGATCAAACCTCCAACCGGTTTGTAAGTGAAGAAATATCCGGCTTGCGGGCCTCGGCAGTCGGCGTACCACCGATATTTTTGGCGGTGGCGGCTTTTCTGTTATACATCGTTATATCGCGCCTGGTGCAGTCGGAGCGTGAACAAATCGGCTTGTTAAAAGCCTTTGGTTATTCCAGCGCTGAAGTCAGTGGCCATTATTTAAAGCTGGTGCTGGTGATTGCCAGCGGTGGCGCGATTGTCGGCAGTATCATGGGTATTGCCGCTGGCCATAGCATGGCGGTGTTTTACCAACACTATTTCAAGTTTCCGTTTATTGTTTTTCAGCTTGATCCCAGGGCATTTGTCACCGGCTTTGGCGTCAGTATCGTCACCGCATCGGTCGGTGGTCTGCTGGTGTTGAAACAGGTCTTTGTGTTGACCCCGGCGGTGGCCATGCGACCGGCTGCGCCACCGGACTATCGTCAATCCGGGCAAGGCTTGCAACGTCTTTATCATTGGCTGGATCAGCCCAGCCGGATGGTGTTGCGGCGGGTGTTACGACAACCGGGACGGATGGCCGGCAGTGTCGCCGGCATTGCCACCGGCATGGCGTTATCGGTGGGTATGACCACGGTGCTGACGGGGTTTGATCGCGCTATCGATTTGACCTTTTCAGTGGTGGATCGTAGCGATGCCAGCGTTACCTTTATTCAACCGATGGGCGACAAAGCTGTGTTTGAGCTGCAAGCCCTCGAAGGCGTAACCTACGTTGAACCTTTTCGCAATGTCGCTGTGGTGTTTCGTCACGGACGTTACTCTTATCGCGGGGCGATTTATGGACTGACAAACACCGCGCGTTTATATCGTGCGTTAGATGCAGCCCATAACCCGATGCTGCTTGACCAGCAGGGTATTGTTATTGCCCAACCGCTGGCGAATATGTTGCACATCAGGCCTGGAGAAGTGATCACGGTCGACGTTCGTGAGGGTCACCAGCCGGTCTTGCATATCCCGGTAATCGGCGTGGCAGACACCTTGTTGGGAGCACCGACGTATATGGATATTAACTGGCTGAATCGCTATTTGCATGAGCCGGAACGTATCTCTGGTGCCTATCTCAGCCTCGACAGCCATTCTCGTGATAGCGTCTATCAGGCTATCAAAAACATGCCCGCAGTTGCCGGTATGACGTTAAAAAGTGACCGTCTGGCTGCGTTTGTCAACATGATGGACAGCGGTGCCGGTGCCATGCGCTACATCATGATGCTGGTTGCGGCGGCGATTACCTTTGGCATTGTGTACAACGCCGCCCGGATTGCGTATGCCGAACGCGAGCGCGATCTGGCCAGCTTGCGGGTTATAGGTTTTACCCGAGGCGAAGTGGCGTTTGTGCTATTGGGAGAACTGGCACTGGTAACCTTGCTGGCGCTGCCGCTTGGCAGTGTGCTGGGCTACTATTTGTCGATGGGGGTAGCGCAGGGCTTCAGTACCGATCTGTATCAGATTCCGGCAACCTTCTCAGCCGCCAATTATGGTGTTGCAGGGGTATCGGTTCTGCTGGCAGCGGTGGCATCGGGCTGGCTGGTGAAGCGGGATATCGACCGGATGGATATGGTTTCCGCCCTGAAATCAAAAGAGTGAGGTTATGACCAGCAAAAAGCTTTCCAGAAAAGCCCTGACGATCGCTGCCACAATACTTGTCGCTATCGCGCTTGTGTATGCCTTTTGGCCACAACCGACACGGGTGGATATCGGCACCGTGTCACAGGGGCCGATGCAAGTGACCATTAACGAAGAAGCTCATACACGGGTGAGCGAACTGTATGTCTTATCGGCACCGGTATCTGGTCGTTTGCTACGGCTGGAACTCAAACCGGGCGCTGCCGTTGTGCAAGGGAAAACCCTGGTCGCACAGCTGTTGCCTAACCCTTTGGACAGTCATGAAATCACGCAGGGTCAGGCCAGAGTACAAGCAGCAGAAGCCGCTGTTGATGCGGCTCTGGCGGCATTAAAACAGGCTGAAAATGACCAATACCTGGCCGATCAGCAAGCTCGGCGTAATGAGCAGCAGGCCAGGCAGGGCGCTCTCAGTGTTGCCGATAATGAACAAACCCAAGTCAAGGCTGACAACGCTGCTGCTGCCGTCGCCAGCGCAGTCGCAATGTTGGCCATGCGCCGTGCCGAGTTGCTTAATGCGAGAGCGGCATTGGCAGGTAGCGGGAGTGATGCCCCTTTTAAAGCCATCGATATTCTGGCACCGATATCGGGCAAGATTCTCCGTGTCATGGAAGAAAACGAAAAGGTCGTGACCGCTGGCGTTCCGATTGTCGAAATCGGCGACGTTACCCATGGCCTTGAGGTCGAAGTTGAGTTGTTGTCTCGTGATGCTGTCCAGATTCGGCCCGGCCAGCCTGTCCAGATCTCGAACTGGGGTGGCGATGAAATCATCGCGGGGGTTGTCAGCCGTATTGATCCGTTGGGCTACCTCAAGACGTCGGCACTGGGAGTTGAAGAACGACGGGTGAAGACGATGATCACACTGCCGTCGCTACCGGCCTCTGCCTCTGGTTTGGGGCATGGTTTTCGGGTCGATGTGGCGATTGTTGTCTGGCAGAAAACAAGCGCTATCAAGGTGCCGTCAAGTGCACTGTTGCGGGAAAACGGCGACTGGGCGGTATTCGTGGTGGACAACGGTAAAGCGCAATTACGCACCCTGCGCATTGAAAAAAACAATGGCACCGAGGCCAGTGTGCTGCAGGGGTTGCAGGTGAATGACCCGGTGATTCTTTATCCCGCCGCCGATCTTGCCGACGGCATGGCGGTTGAACAGCGCTAGGGGGCGTTCTCAATTGGTCAATCGAACCTGCTGAGAGCCCCCAGCAGCCAGCCCTAATGCCATGCTGATCTGTGGTGCGTATTTCGTTAGCCAGAGCCACCAAACGGCCATTGCAGTTCCAGCAGCAGGTTACGTCCCATGATCGGGGCATATTCCTTGAGATAGGACGTATGTTGTTCGCCGTACTGGTTGGTGAGGTTACGCAGTTGGGCATCCAGTCGTAACGTCTGGTTAGCCAGTCTGATTTCTGTTCGTGCGGCGAGATTCAGTTGATACCAGGCCGGACTGATGGTTTCTGCTGCCGCGACTTGTGTTTGACGGGCGTGGTAGAACACTTCAGCCCGCAGCCGGTTATGGGCGTGTTGGCGGCTGAAAGCGAGCATGAGGTTGTCGGCTGGCATGCGTGGCAGGGGGTCGCCGGATTGCACCAGCCAGCCACGTGTCAGGGATGCGCCGACGTCCAGCGTCCATTGCTCGCTGAGGGGCTGCGTCCAGTTGGCATCAGCACCGGCCAGACGGGCGTCGGTTTGCTCGTGGCGATATACCCGGTTGCCGTGGTAAGGGTCGGTGAAGTCCTTCAGGTCGTTATAGATATAGTCCTGATAGTCGTAGAAATAACCACTGATACGCCATTGGCTGGCGTTGGCAGCGGGGTAACTTTGCCAGCTGATATCCAGTGCCCGAGCGGTTTCCAGCTTGAGGTCGGGGTTATCCAGCTGAAAGGAGAAAGTGGCATGATGGTCGCCATTCCAGTACAGCTCGTCGGTGGTGGGTGCCCGTTGCAAGCGCGACAAGGTCGCGATCATCTGGCTGATGTCGTTCAGGTCGTAGGTAAGACTGGCAGACAGCGACACCGGGGTGTAATGGCGGTTTTTATAATACGCTTCGTCCTGGCGGAAGCTGGCGCTGATGACAGACTCATCGGCCTGAATCTGACGTTGTTCAACGCGGCCGCCGAGCGACAGCTGGCCAAAGGTCAATGGCTGGTCGGCGTGCCAGAAGCCAATGATGTCACGACTGACGGTACTGGGCATCGGGGTATCGTGGGCAAAGTCATAACCTTCGTAGTGGGTGAAGTCGGGTCCCTGGGAGCCATCCCAGCTCTCGTCACTGTGGTCGGCAATCTGTTCACAGCCGGAATGATCGTGGCACAGTTCAAAACTGCGCTGGTTGCTGCCGATGCCAATGGTGCCGTTCCAGCCGGATTCGGTTTGATAGTCCAGCTCGGTACGCCATTCCCGGAACGCCTGAATAAACAGGCCGACCACCAGGTCGTCGGTGGATTCATCGTGTTCGTAGTCGCTCCAGCCCAGTTGCAGCCGCCAGGTATTGGCCCAGCTGCTGTCCAGCGGGAGTTCGGTACGCAGGTCGTAGCGCGTCTGGTCAGGGGCGACGCGGGCGTTGTCGTTATCTTCGTTGGGGACGGCGTAGTCACTGCTGAGGTTGCTGATGCTGAGACCGAGATAACCGTAATTATCGAAGATCCGGCTGAGAGCGAATGCCATACCCTGACTGCTGGTGTCGCTGTTGAAAATTTCGCCGCTGCGGCCGCCGCTCTGTGCGCCATTAGCGCCAGCATGATAGTTGTTGCCTTCACGGTCAAAACCATCGATATGCACAATGGTCTGGCCATTACCGGCGTCAAGCCGGGCGATCCGGGTCCAGCCCTGATCATTACTGGAATACCCCAGTGTGACCTCGCCGTCGATGCCATCCAGTTCGGTATCGTGGATGCGGCTGTCCTGTACATTGACGATGCCGCCAAGGATGCCACTGCCATAACGGAAAGCGGCCGGGCCTCGTACCAGTTCCACCTGATTGGCAGCGGCCAGATCGGCCATCGGGGCGTGGTCGGAACTCATGGCGGAGAGGTCGGCGCTGTCGGCACCATTGGTCAGGATTTGCACCCGGTTGCCGGATAATCCGCGTACGACCGGACGGGCAACTCCCTGGCCAAATGAGGCGTTGCTGACGCCGGGCATCGATTCGAGCAAGGCCCCCAATGACTGGCTACGGTTACCCTGAATCGATTCCTGATCCAGTACCGGACTGATGGCCTCGGAAGGCGTTTGCTCTGGAGCCGTGACTCGAACTTCTTCCAGATCCTGCCAGTGGCTGGCAGCTTCTGGAGCCGTTTCAGCTTCGACCTGTGACAGGGCAGCGAGCCACAACAGGGGCAGGCTGATGACGGCTGCTGTCAGCCGTCGCGGTGTGCCTGTCTGTCTGCTGCTGACCGGGTTGCCACCGTTACCGGTGGCGGTTGGCCGATTAATGGTCATGTTCGTCGTCGTCACTCTCTTGATCGTCGTCTGCTTCCAGCAGCACGGTAGACTGAACATTGATACCACTGGATAACGCCAACGCGCTGCCATGCAGGTGCCAGGCGCCACCATCGTGTGAATCCACCGTGTATAGGTGGCCACTGCTGTTGTCGGTGATCATGAAGGCCGCACTGCCTGCGGCCAGTTGTATATCGTCACAGCTGAAGGTGGCTTCTGCTTCGCTGAGGCTGATGGTAGCCGGATCCAGACCGTTATCGGTCAGGTCGAGCACTTCAGCGCTGGCGTCGTCACGGACGGTAATCAGGGCACTGGCATCGTAGTTGATGGCGGCAGCACAAATGCTTTGGTCATCTGTCAGGCTGATGCCAGGGTCGGTGCTGTGGGTGTGGTCGTTGTGGGGGTAAACCAGGGAAACGGTATCGCTGTTGTACAGCAGGATGTACTCACCACCACTGCTCCAGCCGGATACGGTTTCGCCCGTAAAGGTGGTGCCACTGTAAGCAACGTGGGAGCCGCTGTCGTCTTCATCAACCACCAGATAACGCAAGGCACCGTCACACTGGATCAGCGCCAGCGCATCATTGTGCATGACCGCAGAAGGAGCACTGCAGTTGTAGCTGGTTTGCAGCACGCTGTCTTGGTAAACGTGCAGCTGGTCATCGTAGAACACCGCGTACAGGCTTTCGCCTTCGTTCAGAATCAGTGCCGGGAAGGTCTGGGTGATACCCGTCAGTGTCAGGTCTTCTTCTGGGCCGGTGGCATCTGTCAGGTCTTCCGCCGGGTAGAACTCGGTATTGCCGTCTTGCAACAAGGCAAAGTGGTTGGCCGTCATGATCAGCTGTGGATCTGCCAGAGTCACCGCCAGAGTGTCGAGGAAGATGGCATCGGTTTCTGGCTCGGTGGCCAGACCGCTGCTGATAAATTGCACGCCGGAAGAGGTGATCAGTGCCGCACTGAGGCCGTCATCGGATTTTAACAATTGCCCGGCCGCCGCGCTGGCCTGACCGACCAGACTCACACTGGCCTCGTCACGGTCATAAAGCGAAATATCCTGACCATTCAATTCCGTCATGACCAGGCGTTGGCCATATTCGTCTTTATGGTCGTGATCATCACTGCTGGACGAGTTGTCGTCAGAGCCACAGGCGCTTAACAGCAGGCTGGTGATGGCCAGAAACAGTGCCTGGCGTTTCCATTGGATGGGCATGGGTTGCAATCCTTCGTTGCTTAATGTTGTTATTGTTATAACATAACATTTATAGGGATCGTCAAGAACTGAAAACAGATTTTGATGCTGTCTGGCAACGATAAGGAGGCCGAATATGTCTGAAGATCCGTTTGAATTGCTTTCCGTGACGCTGCTGTCTGGATTTCTGGGAGCTGGAAAAACCACCGTTCTGAATCACATTTTGAATAATCGCGAAGGCCTGCGGGTCGCGGTGATCGTCAATGACATGAGCGAGGTGAATATTGATGTCATGACGGTGGGCCAACAGGTTGCTTTGCATCGTGCTGAAGAAAAACTGGTAGAAATGAGCAATGGCTGCATTTGTTGCACCTTGCGTGAAGATTTGTTGATTGAATCGACGGGGCTATCCGAGCCGCTACCGGTGTTTACCTTTACTGATGAACAAGGTCATTCTCTGAGCGATATTGCCCGGCTTGATACGCGGGTGACCGTCGTCGATGTGGTCAATTTTCTGCACGATTACGATGCTGCGCTGTGCCTGCAAAAGGCGAGGGAATCCCTGGGCGAGGATGAACTGGTCGCCGGCTCTGGAGCGGGATGGCTGATCCGTTCCCGGAATGGGAGTTTGGCCAATGACCCTGAGCAACCAGGCTGACGTTCTGGAAGTATCGGCATTACGTGGTCTGGAGGTTGACACGATTGTTGAATTGAGCCGCATTTATGCACCGGATATTAACCTGGTGAGACTACCGGCCTCGCAGCAAAGTGGTTTCACACCTCAAGAGCGACAGTGGCTGCAATCGTAGGGACGCCCTCCGTGGCTGTCCGAATACAGAGCCGGTTTTGCGAACGGACGGAGCCGGTTTTGCGGACACGGACGGAGCCGGTCCCTACGTTGTACAAACGGCGGTAATTGTAGGGACGCCCTCCGTGGCTGTCCGAATACGGAGCCGGTTTTGCGGACACGGACGGAGCCGGTCCCTACGTTGTACAAATGGCGGTAATTGTAGAGACGCCCTCCGTGGCTGTCCGAATACGGAGCCGGTTTTGCGGACACGGACGGAGCCGGTCCCTACGTTGTACAAATGGCGGTAATTGTAGGGACGCCCTCCGTGGCTGTCCGAATACAGAGCCGGTTTTGCGGACACGGATGGAGCCGGTCCCTTCAGTGACGCTCACTGTGCAACTGCTGCAGCAGCGAACGACGGCTGGCAAGCCAGGCGGGTATCACTGCGACCATCAGGGAAATCAGCAGGAGTAGCCCAAGCCAGCCCAGCAAGCGGATGTCGATGGATAACGGCGTCAGCTGAATGCCGGTGATGTGTGTCAGCCACTGGCTGGCGGCCAGCAGACCCAGTTGGGTGATCAGCAGCGCCAGCAGTAATGCGCTGCCGGTAATCAGCAATACTTCGATTTCAATCAGGGCAAACACCGACCAGGGGCCTGCTCCTAACGAGCGTAACGTTCCGAGTTCTTCCTGGCGTTGCTGGATTGATACCAGCAGTAACGTGATCATGCCGAGCATGGAGGAGAGCAAGACCAAGGCGGCAATGGATCTCAGGCTGGTTTCAATCCAGCGGAGATTCTCCCACAGTAAGGACAGTTCGACTCCAGGTAAAATCGCCAGCAGTGCTTCCTGGTCAAATTCATTGATATAACGCTGCAGGGCAAATGTCTGGATACGATTGTTCAGCCCGACCAGCAGGGCGCTGACGGCTTGAGGCTGCGCCCCTGGCGAGTAGCCATGAATCTGATCCATGGCGTCAAGGTTAATCAGTAACGTCTGGTCGACCGGTGTACCGGTTGGCGCTAGCACGCCGGAGACGTTGAACGGATGGTCGGAGTGGAGGCTGAAACTGGTACGTCCCTGACCATGAGCCAGTACCAGACTGTCGCCGGGAATATAGCCCAGTTGTTGCGCCACTGCCGCCCCGACGACAACCTCACGAGAGGTGGCAAATCCTTGGCCTTGTTGCCACAACAAAGGGCGTTGCTGGCCATAATGAAAATGTGCAAAAAACGCATCGGTTGTGGCGAGTACCCGGAACCCCCGGTGCGAATCACCCATCGACAAAGGCACAACCCAATCGACGGCTGGCTGTTGAGTAATGGTTTCAACGCTTGTCCAGCTGATGTTGCGGGTTGGGCTGCCAATGCCAAACAATGAGTACAACAGCAGATTGCTGGAGCCAGTGCGGGCACCGACAATCAGATCGACCCCGGATACCGTACCCGTAAAGGTGTCACGTACCTCATGGCGAATATGTTCCACCGCCAGCAGTACGGCAAACGCCAGTGTCAGCGCCAATACGATCAGGCTGATGGTGATACGCCGATGCCAGAGGCTCAAGCGAGCAATGCGCCATAACATGTTAAAGCCCCTTGCTAACGGATGTAAGATCTTGCAAGGCGACCGATTGATCAAACCAGCTGGCTTGTCGGTGGTCATGGCTGATCATGATCAGTGTGGTATCGGTTGCCAGATTCTGTAGCAGCAGGCGGATAAATGCGGCGGTGGATGCTTCATCAAGGGCCGACGTTGGTTCATCAGCAAACAGCAGCGCCGGGCGGTTGATCAGGGCACGGGCAATGGCGACCCGTTGCTGTTGGCCCTGACTGAGACGTCCGGCAGGCTGATGGAATAGCGCTGGCGGCATATCCAATTGTTCTAACAGTTGATAGATTCTGTCATCCAGAAAGGCACTGGATTTTTTGGCCAGCACCGCCGCCAGACGAATATTGTCGGCTACGGATAAATACGGCAGCAGATAAAACTGTTGTGAAATCTGGCCGATGTGTTGGGCTCGAAAGGTATCTCGTTGCGGCGGAGACAGCGATTGGATGTTTTCCCCAAGCAGGCGGATCTGGCCTTGCTGTGGCGACATCATGCCGGTTAATAAACGCAGCAATGTGGTTTTGCCGCTGCCAGAGCGGCCGTGTAAAAACAGGCGTTGGCCGGGAGGAACCTGCCACTGTGGGATACACAAGGCATGCTCAGGCGGAGAGGATGGGTAGTGGAACACGATGTCCTGTAGTTCGATTGCCAGCATTGGTTTCTCTGGAGTGTCTGGTTTGTTATATTATAACAACAAAGTGGCCTCGATACTCCAGAGTACTGATTATGAATAAAGGCTTTTTACCTGGCAGTTTGCTGTTATTGCTCCTGGTTGCTGGTTGCACCGATTCCTCGCTGGCAACTGCGGATACCGGCGAGGGTCAGAACAGCCGTCATGCAATCCGAGAAGTTGACTGGATCGATCTGCTTCCCGATGACGATCTGGCGGCACTGGAAGATCGCCCGGCACTCCTCGACAGTATTGAGGAGGGATCGGATGCCGATACCATGGCGAATAGTCTGGATGGACAGCTCAGCTCCGATATATCGATGGAAGAGTCTGCCCGGCTGCAGCGTTATCAGGCTGCCTTGACATCCACTCGTACGCGACAGGAGTTAGACGGAGCGCGTATACGGATTCCGGGTTTTGTGGTGCCAATCAACTTTGATGATCAGCAAAGGGTGACCGAGTTTTTTCTGGTTCCCTTTTTTGGTGCCTGTATTCATGTGCCACCGCCGCCGCCGAACCAGATTATTTATGCGCAGGTGGATGATGCGTTTGTGCTGGAGTCCATCTTCGATCCGGTTTGGCTGGAAGGGACTTTGCATTTACAGGAAAACGACAACGGCCTTGGCCAGTCGGCATACGCCCTCACCGTTGAAAAGCGTGAAGCGTATTACCAATAAGAGCGGTTAGCCGACGTCTGAGGTGCGAACAGGCTCAACGTCGTGGTAGCAGGATAGGCTGATCGTGATCGAAAGTATCTGCACCCTGTTGCTGATCCGTTATCCAGAGTAGCTGCAAGGTTTCAATACCGGGGAACGTCGTGATCAGTCGGGAATCCAGTGTGACGGAACCTGCCGCCGGGCAATAAAACTCCCAAGAGACGGTCAGGTCTGTGTGTTCATCATGATCGTGGTCGTGCGATTGCTCTGGCAATTCGATCGAGGTGTGTTGCAATTGGCACTGCCTTGACTGAATCACATCCTGGGTAAAGCGCTGGCGTACACTATCCAATGCCTGTCGCTGCTCGGGGGTATTGGCATGGCCTTCAAATCCGACCAGATTCATCAAGGGCGAACGCAGTTCAATATGAAGCGTTGTGGATGATAAAACGGCTTGCAGGGTGGCGACTCCGTGCTGGTGGGCAGGGACTCCCTGAGCCAGTGAGGCAGTGGTCGTCAGTAGTATACCGGCAAGGTAGTGTCGATTTAGTTTCATGGGTAACCTCTTTTTATTTGTTATAATGTAACAAATAAAAGGAGGTCATTGTTAATACCTGCGTCATAAATTACCCGGCTTAATCCCGCGACTCGGCAAGAAACGCCAGCAGTGCTTGCCATGCCCGTGCTGCCGCCTTGGGTTCATAGCAGCTGCCATGATCGGGAGCATTGGCGGCGGGCAGAGTAAATGAATGCATGGCCTTGCCAAAATGCATGATCACCCAATCGAGATCGAGGGTATCCAGACGTCGCTGAAAAGCCAGTACCTCGTGTTCCGGCACCATAGGGTCTCGATAGCCGTTCAGTATCAGCAGGCGCACGGCGGGGTTGGCTGGTGTCAGATCCAGCGGGACTTTGAACAGTCCATGAAAGCTGGCCGCTGCTTCGATGGTCGGCAGCAACAAGGCGCTGAGCATGGCGCACAGCCCACCAAAACAGTAGCCGGTTACCATCAAACGCTTGTCTTTGGCAGCGGGTTGTTCAAGGGCGAAGTCAGCAAAAGCTTGCAGTGACTGATTGAGCAGTGGGCGATTGTTCAGGTAGGTGGCCATGGCCGCACGGCGCTCTTCCATGCTGTTCAGGGCGACACCTTGGCCAAAAATATCAACCAGCATGACACTGAAACCCTGCTGATTCAGGCGTGTGGCGATTTGTCGTTCGAAGTCAGCAATGCCAGCCCAGGTCGGGTAAATGAGTACCAGGGTGTCGCTGCCAGTGACCGGCAGCCATTCGTGCTGGTGGCTCATGGATTGCTGTTGTTGAATTAGAATGCTCATCAGACCTCTTGCCCTGTGGCTGGATAATGGTATCTATCGACTGTCTGGAATAAGGGATCACGATTTATCTGTCAAGAATACGTGTGGCCGGTTTACTGGCAAGAGTTCATCGAACCGGGAAAATAACCGTGTGCAGCGGCCGGGGTTGCGGCGTTTATAAATCTGGCAAAGACCGATTCTGGCTAGCGCCGTGCAGCAGCTGGATAGTCCGGTGTTAGCCGATGGTTTTGAATGGATAACGGCCAGGAGCCTGTCGGACTCAGGACTGCTCTACTGCGGATATGCCACTGGCACGGACGACGTCATATTGGCCTTTATCGCCAAGCCGCTGTCTTTCTCGCTGGCCTGCTGCGCCTGCCCGCCGTGTAATTATCGATTGACACTTCTGTATGTTGGTAATAAGTTAGAATACAGTTGTGTATTCTGATGGTCGGGCGGCCGTACTCTATTCTTGATGTATCTGCTGATACGTCTGGCTGAACACCGGGAACCACAAATTAGTGAATAAAAATAATAATGACGCAGTGATTGACTGTGTGTGGGGTGTAACCATGGCAAGTTTGAACCCTGGTGCTGAAATAGAGACGACGTGCGAACACTGGGGTGTGCAAATGCACAGCACTCGGGCTTTGCCAGTACCGGTGCCGCGTGTACTGCGCCGGGAATTCGGCGGGCATGTTAACCCTATTGTCAACCATGAGTTGGAAAGCAAGCTCACGGCTTGGATCGCGGGTAAGTGGGTAGCGTTTGATAGCAGCGCCCACGTCTCCGAATTGCAGTGCAAAACCCTGCGGGGGCGGGAATATCTGCAGCTGGTCTGCCACAAACCTGTCGCGGTGCATGGCCGGGTGTTGCCCGGTGAGTTGCTGCTGGTTATTTGTCAGAGTGGCGGCATTAGCGATGGTGATGAATATCTGGGCGCGGGTTGCATGCGTGCGATTCCTGCCGGGAGGCCGGTGTCGCTGTGGTGCCATGAACAGGCCAGAGTGCAACTGCTCCGGATACCTGAGGCCAAGCTGATGCGAACCGTGCTGGGTTTTGGCATGTACTGGCGCGGTGGCCGTTATCAGCCTGGCGATGCGATTGTGTCATCCGAGCACGCTGGTTGTCTGGCGGCGCTGGTGGACGACGTTTTTCGACTGCAGCGCTATCAATTTCAGGAAGAAGCCATTGATGATTACGTACGCCTGTGTGACTTCCTGGTACTGCAGGGCTGGCCGGGCAACATGACCAGTTTTCATCTGCATCGGTCGATTCAGCATCCGATGCTACGTCTGGCCCATGACTGGCTGATCCGGAATATAAAAAACACCTTCGATATCGACGCTCTGGCACAAGAGTGCTGCCTGAGTTCCCGCAGTCTGTACAACCTGTTTCGCCGGGAGTTGGACATGACTCCGGGTGAATATCTGCGCCGCCTGAAAATGGAGTGCGCTTACCGGGATCTGTCGGCATCGCTGTCACGCAGTGTCACGGAAGTGGCCATCGATTACGGTTTTTCCAATCTTGGGCGCTTCGCCCAGCAGTATCGTGAATGCATGGGGGAGCTGCCCTCGGAAACATTAAGGCGTCGTCGGGCCGGGGCTTGCTAGCCGCTCCTGGTACTTGCTGGTCGATCCTGGTACTTGCTGGTCGATCTTAGTACCCAGGCAGCACCGATGGTTGTTCTTACAGGATGATTTTTGTACTTGACATACACTTCTGTATGTATGAGTATTGTTTAAATACAGTTGTGTATGTTGAGGTGGTTTTATGAATGAATCAGAACGCAAGTTTGTCACGGCATCCGGTCATCAGACGGCTTACTTTGAATGTGGAAGTGGTGAGCCGCTGTTGTTGTTACATGGCTCTGGCCCTGGTGTTTCTGGCTGGACCAACTGGGGTGGTGTGATGGCTGAACTGGGCCAGCACTTTCATGTGTATGTGCCGGATATTGCCGGTTTTGGCTTTACCGAGTTCAAGGAAGGCACCACCTACGACATCAAGTTCTGGGTCAATCACCTGGTCGAATTTATGGATGCTGTGGGCATCGACAAGGCCTCGCTGGTGGGTAATTCATTTGGTGGTGCTGTGGGTGTCGGGCTGGGTGTATTTGCTCCGGCGCGGCTGAACAAACTGGTGTTACTGGGTACTCCGGCGGGCACCTTTGTCCAGACTCCGGGTCTGGCCGGTGCCTGGCTGTATGAGCCAACGGTGGCCAACATGCGCCAGCTGATGGAGCTGTTCCCCTATAACACTGGGCTGATTACTGACGAACTGGTGCAGTCCCGTTTTGAAGCCAGTAATCGTCCAGGCGCTCAGGAAGCGCTGCGCAAGTTGTTGCCAAAGCCCAACGACGAAGGCGAGACCCTGGTGAAGGGCTTCCCGGAACCGGCATTACAAAAAATTACTGCCCAGACGCTGGTATTACACGGCCGTGAAGACAAGGTCGTACCACTGGAATGCGGTATTCGTCTGGTGCAGAACATCCCCAATGCCGATCTGTTTGTATTTGGTCAGTGTGGCCACTGGGTACAGACCGAACAGCGCACCAAGTTCATCCGCATGGTCACCCTGTTTGTTGGTGAGTAAGGGAGCAGCTTATGAAACGCGATGTAATCGAACGAGTGTTATGGAATTTGTCGATGGACCGTTTTTCGAAAATGAAATTCAAGGAAGATCCGAACAAGTTCCTGTCACGCTTTGTGCTGGATGAGTCAGATGTCGAGAAGATCCTGACCTTCGATGTCAAAGCGCTACAGGAAATGGGTGTTAATCCCATGCTGACCATGGGCTACTGGATCGAGATGTCTCCCGACCGTTCGATGCATACCTACAACCAAAAGCTTGGCTCAACCGGCCAGTATTCCGCATCGATCAAGGGGTAAACACCATGGCAACAATAGTAAGTGGTTTGCTGGTGCCGCATGACCCAGTGATGTTTGTGGCACCGGATGCACCGGCCAAAGAAATCGCTGACAAGGCTTGGGCGGCCTTTGATACCTGTGCCGAACGTCTGGCCGAGCAGGATGTAGACACCGTGATTATTGTCGGTAACGACCATTACATGCTGTTTGGCACCACCTGTTTACCGCAGTTTTGTATTGCGACCGGGGATGTCGATGGCCCGCTGGATCAGCTGCCGGGTTTGAAGCGTCAACCGGTGCCTAATCACGAAGCGCTGGCGACGCATATCGCTGCTCATGGTCATGCCAACGGCTTTGACTGGGCGGTGGCGCGGTCGTTTTCGACCGATCATTCGTTTTCGATTCCGTTTCAGAAAATCGTCCAGCGGGCGGCGGAGATCCGGGGTAAGCCAATCCAGGCCATTCCTGTGTATCTGGCCAGTGCCGTTGATCCGTTTCTGACCATGCAGCGTGCCCAACAGCTGGGTCAGCAAATAACTGCTGCGGTTGAAGCCTTTGACGGTGACGAGCGGGTCGCGGTGATTGGCAGTGGTGGCATTAGCCATTGGGTCGGCACCAAAGAGTCTGGCCGGGTGAATGAAACCTTCGATCACATGGTTCTGGATCACTGCTGTTCACTCAATATCAACGCCATCATGGCCTTGAGTGACGAGCACATTCTGGAACATGGCGGCAACGGTGCGATGGAACTGCGCAACTTTGTCTGCGCCATGGCAGCGGTGAATGCCGATAGCACCAGCCTGATTGAATACCAACCAGTCCCTGAGTGGGTCACCGGGTTGGGCTTTATTGAATTGAAAAAGCACTGAACCAAACAGCGGATATCGTATGAAACAGATTTTTCTTTGCCAGGTCGGTGAGCTGCCCGACAACGCAGTCCGCAAGGTCGATAACGCGGAACACGGCGATATCGCCGTGTACAACCTCGGCGGCCAGTTTTACGCCACGGCGGACTTATGCAGCCATGCTACGGCGTCGCTGGCGGCAGGCGATATTGAAGATGACCTGATTGTGTGCCCGGTGCACTGGGGCACGTTCCATATTCCGACTGGCGAGGCTCGCGGGTTTCCTTGCGAAATCAACATCAAAACCTATCCGGTCAAACAGGAGGGCGATGCCTTGTACGCCCTTATTGAAACAACTGAACAGCAACCTGACGTAATAGCGAAAGGCTGAGAGGTTACCGATATGACTACAATGATAAAAACCGTCGACGTTACCACAGCACTGAGTGATGTGGATCGTTTCTGCGACATCCCCAATGCCCGTATTTCCGGTGAAATCTTTCACCGACAGGATATTTACGAGCAAGAGTTGGAAAAAGTTTTTGCCCGTTGCTGGTTGTTTGTGGCACACGAATCCCAGTTCAAAAAGGCCGGGGATTATATTGCCACCACCATGGGCGAAGATGACGTGATTGTGGTGCGTCAGAAAGACGGCAGCCACCGCGCCTTTATCAACGCTTGCCCGCATCGTGGCAACAAGGTGTGTTTTTCCGAATCCGGTAATGCGCGCGGTTTTATCTGTAACTATCACGGCTGGTCGTTTGATATTGCCGGTAACCTGATTGGCCAGCATGAATCTGGCATTTACGAAAACAGCCACTTTGATGCCTCGAAATGGGGGCTGCGAGAAGTTGCCCTGATCGACAGCTATAAGGGACTGCTGTTTGCCAATTTCGATGCCGACGCACCGTCGCTGAAAGAGTATCTTGGCCCGATGGCCTGGTATTTCGACGCCTTGTTCGATAACCAGGAAGGTGGTACTGAATTTGTCGGTGGCTGTATTCGTTCCACCATGGACTGTAACTGGAAAATTGCCGCCGAAAACTTTGTTGGCGACATCCTGCATGCCGGTTGGACACACGATTCCGCTGCCCGTGCCATGCTGGGTGGTGCGGTTGCCAAGGTGTCGGATTTTGATGAATCCTACTCAGTAAACTGGCATGGCCATGGTTACGAATTCGCCATGGATACCGTTGGCAACGTAGCCGTTTTGGGCGAAAGTGCGCTCAATAAATACCTCCACACCATCAAGCCATCGGTGGCTGAGCGCTTGGGTGACTTCCGTTCCAATATGATCGGCTCGGTATCGTCGGCGACGATTTTCCCGAATTTTTCCTTCCTGCCGGGGCAAAACACCATTCGGGTGTGGCAGCCTCGCGGGCCGAACAAGATCGAACTTTACACCTGGGTGCTGGTGAACAAGTCGGCTCCGGAAGAGATCAAGGAAAAATGGCGTAAGGGCGCGATGATGACCTTCTCGCCCACCGGCGTGTTCGAAATGGACGACGGCGAAAACTGGGAATATTGCACCAAGACTGCTCGTGGCAAGGTAACCGCCAAGCAGGATCTGTACGTCGGCCTGGGTCAGGAATCGTTGCTGCAAGAAACCGATCTGCCCGCCAACGTTTACAGCGGCCAGCTGAATGAAGCCAACTCCCGCGCTTTTTACCAGTTCTGGAGTGATTTGCTGAAAGCGCCAAGCTGGAACGATGTCCCCAATCGTAATGTCGGTCGTGTCGAAGCCGGAGCTGCGGCTGAGCGGTGCTCACTCAAGGAGGCAAAGTGATGTTTTATCAAAGTGACGATTTTACCCCGGTATCTCCAGACGAATTCCATAACATCAGCATGTTGCTGGCGCGTGAATACCGTCTGTTGGATGAAGAACGCTTTGACGACTGGCTGGCCATGTTGCACCCGGAAATCCATTACTGGATGCCGGGCATGGAAAACCGCCGTCGTGAAAATCCACTGGAACACGGTTTCTTTGATTCCCAGCATATGGCGCTGTTTGACGATGCCATGCGCGACCTTAAACGTCGTGTTGCCCGTTTTCAGCAGCCGTCGGCCTGGGCCGAAAACCCGGCCACCCGCAACGTGCATATCGTTGCTGGTATCGAAGCCTTTCGTGGCGCAACGGCCGGGGAGTACGTGGTCTATTCCACCTTCCAGAGTATTCGCTCCCGTGGTCTGGACGAAGAGTATGTGTTCAGCGGCCGCCGTTACGATACCTGGGCCGATATGGACGGCCAGCTGAAACTGAAAAAGCGCCTGATTCTGATGCCGAACGCGACGCTGAACTGCAAAAACATCAATACCTTTATCTAGTCTGGGAAGTAGCGATGAAACTCATGCAGTCGAAAGTAGTACTGGTGACGGGCGGGGCCGATGGCATTGGTCGTGGTGTTGTTGAATACATGCTGGAGCAGGGTGCCAGTGTGGCAGTGATGGATATCAACGCCGACAAGCTGGCAACCCTGCAAGCGGAGGTGTCGCCCGACATTCTCACGCTGCAAGGGGATGTGTCGTCGTTGGCCGATAACCAGACGCTGGTGCGTCTGGCGGTCGAGCGGTTTGGCAAGATCGACAGCTTTATCGGCAACGCCGCACTGTTTGATTATTTCACGCCGTTACACAAGCTCGATGATACGACCCTGAGCGATACCTTCGACCGCATTTTCCGGGTCAATGTGCTGGGCTACATCAATGGCGTCAAGGCTGCTGCCCCGGAGTTAAAGAAAACCCGTGGATCGGTGGTGCTGACGGTATCCAACTCCGGTTTTTATCCGGGTGGTGGTGGCGTACTGTACGTCGCCAGCAAGCATGCGGTGGTCGGTATCATCAAGCAGTTGGGACATGAATTGGCCCCGGATATTCGTGTTAACGGTGTGTCTCCGGGCGCAACAGATACCAGTTTGGCTTCGGTCGAAGGGGTTTCCGATCGGGCACAGCCATTAAACAGCATCAAGGGGTTCCAGGAGGCTGCAGCCAATGCCGTACCACTCAAGCGGATTGCAGCCCCCAAAGACCATGCTCACCTGTATCTGGTAATGGCCAGCAATGAGCTGTCACCCTTTACAACCGGTAACATCATTCACAGTGATGGCGGCTGGGCCGTTAAATAACAATCGTCAAATAACAATAAAATGACAAGGGTAGCGCTATGAATCTGTTTGATAATGAATCCACCGGGCTGCGATTGCCATTAATTGTCGCGCCGATGTTTCTGGTGTCGTCGCCAGAATTGGCAATAGCGGCTTCGCAGAACGGCGTTGTTGGCAGCTTGCCAGCCGCTAACGCCCGTACCGTCGAGGCGCTTGATGCCTGGATGGGTCAAATTCACGAACAGCTTAGCCCGCGTCAGTTGCCCTGGCTGTTTAACATGATTGTGCACAAAACCTACGACCGTTTTGAGGCCGAGGTGGAGCTGGTCAAACGTTATCAGCCTGCCATTGTTTCGACGGCGTTGGGGTCTCCGGCACGGATTCTGGATACGGTGAAATCCTACGGCGGCAAGGTGATTGCCGACGTGATTACCCCGGCCATGGCGCGCAAGGCCGCTGCCGCAGGGGTGGATGCTTTGATCCTGGTGACCAATGGCGCGGGTGGCCACACCGGTACCTATAACCCGTTAGCCTTTATTGCCGAAGTACGCCAGTTCTGGGATGGCCCGCTGGGCATAGCCGGTTGTATCTCCACCGGTCGCGACTTGCTGGCCATGCGGGTGGCAGGTGCTGATTTTGTTTTGTCCGGTACTCGCTTTATTGGTGCCCGCGAAAGTCTGGTGGCAGAAGGCTACCGCGACATGCTGGTAGCGGCGGTGATGGATGACGTCATCGAAACCAAAGCCGTCAGTGGCGTCAAGGCCAACTGGATGCGCCAGAGCCTGGAACAAGCGGGTATTGATCCGGCGTCTGAAAACAAGGCCGGTATTGATTTCTCCGGCAATATTTCCACTGCCAACAAAGCCTGGAAAGACGTCTGGTCGGCTGGCCATGGGGTCGGGAATATCCGCGCCAAAGAAACCACCGCCGAGATTGTGAATAGCCTGGTGGCCGAGTTTGATACCGCCGTAGCAGAAACTCGCCAGTTACTGGCGTCGTTTTCCTGAATCATCCTGGAGAAATAATGTGTCTTTGGATCTGAAAGCAATTGCGGATGAGCTGCTGACGGCTCGTCTTGACTGTCAGCCTGTGGCTCCGATTACAGCCCGTTACCACGGCCTCAGCGTTGAAGATGCCTACGCCATCCAGACCCTGATCAGTGAACAACGGCTGCTTCGGGGTGAACGGATCGTGGGTTACAAGGTGGGCCTGACGTCGGTCGCAGTGCAGCAACAACTGGGGGTCAGTGAACCGGACTTCGGTCTGGTGTTTGCCAGTATGGAAGTCCGTAAGGATCAGCCGCTGGATAGCTCCCGCTTGATCGCGGCCAAAGCCGAAGGTGAAATCGGTTTTGTTTTTAATCGCGATATAGAACATGCCGATATCACCCTCACTGAATTGAAATCCGCCATTGATTATTTCTTTCCGGTTGTGGAAGTCGTGGATTCGGCGATTGCCGACTGGAAAATCACCCTGATCGATACGGTTGCCGATAACGCCTCATCCGGTTTGTATATTCCTGGCGATAGCCGATATTCACCCGATGGCGTTGATTTTGCCGAGCTGGAAATCGTTATTCGGGGTGAGGGCGTCAACGTCGCTGGACGGGGGGCCGCTTGTCTGGGGAATCCGCTGTACGCTACCCAGTGGCTGGTACGCAAAATGGTATCCCTGGGACGGCCGATTCGTCGGGGCCAGTTGGTATTGTCAGGGGCATTGGCTCCGATGGTACCTGTGGTTGCCGGACAAACCCTGCAGTTTGATTTCAAGGGGCTGGAGTCCATTGCCGTGACGGCGATCTAAGCCATCACGCTTTGGTGGTGATGTTTATAAATGTAGCGCAGGCGAAGATAACAATAACGAGCTGTTTGCAGTCATAAATGGCCGATATATAAACCGGGTGATTGGCAGTCAATAATAATCCGGTAAAACAGCAACATCGGATCAGGGATAAGCCTCCGATATCCAACCAGTTATGGTGGTCGGGGAGCGTTTGCCTGTTGGGCAGATTCAGAAACGACGGCGTTTGTAATGACAGTGATTCATATTCAAATGCCCGATATATTTCCTGCTGCCCTCCTGTTGTCCGCATATAACAATAAATGAGGTGTTTTATGGGTACTCAATCCGTGTTTGAACAACTGCCAACACCGTTGGCATCGGTCAGCACTGATGACCAGGGTGTCATTATCATGGAATCGGATATGGCGCTGTTGCCATATGCGCGTTGTGTCGGTGACTGGCTGGAAAAATGGGCGCAACAGACCCCGGATGCGATTCTGGTTGGTGAGCCTCTGCGGTTGGCGAATCCAGAGGCTGAAGGGTGGCGAACCCTGACCTATCAGGCCTTTCGTGATCAGGTACGGCAGCTGGCCCAAGGGATGCTGACGCTGGGCTTGTCGCCACAGCGACCGGTATTAATTCTGTCGGGCAACTCGATTGACCATGCCCTGATCAAGATGGCAGCCATGCATGTCGGTGTGCCGGTTACTTCCTTATCGGTCGCCTATTCGATGTTTGCGGGCAAATACGACCGCTTGGTCGCCGCCGTTGAGCGTTTGACGCCAGGACTGATTTTCGCAGAGCAGGGGCAGACATTTGCCCAACCGCTGGCGTCTTTGAAGGGGGATCATCAAGTGGTGGTGTCATCCGGTCTTGAGGCGCTGGCAGACGTGCAACAACCCGTGATGTTGCTGGCCACACTGGCAGATGCCCAGGTAACCGCGCTGGTCGATGAGCGCTTTGCTGAGATTAACCCTGAAACGCCAGCCAAATACATGCTGACCTCAGGCTCCACCGGACACCCCAAAATCGTTGTGGTGACCCAGCGCATGATGTGCTCCAACCAGCAGATGATTGCCCAGTGTTATCCCTTTGTTGAAGCCACGCCGCCGGTCGTACTCGACTGGCTACCCTGGAGTCATACCTTCGGTACCAATCACAATTTTAATCTGGTCTTGCGTAATGGCGGCTCACTCTACATTGATGACGGCCGCCCGATGCCCGGCATGGTGGAAAAAACCGTCGCCAATATTCGCGAGATCAAACCCACGCTGTTTTTTAACGTCCCCAAAGGCTACGAAGCGCTGCTGCCGATGTTGCAGCAGGACAAGTCCCTGGCAAGCGCCTTTTTTGCAAACCTGCAACTGGTGTTTTATGCCGCCGCGTCCTTGTCTGAACCGGTTTGGAAGGCTCTGAAAGCATTGGCTGCAGAACAGGGCAAGGATCCTCTGTTTTCAACCGAGTGGGGTTCGACAGAGACGGCCCCAGCCAATACCAATGTCAATTGGCGCCTCGATAAGGCGGGTAATATTGGTATACCCATGCCC
The DNA here is from genome assembly GCF_044962685.1 of Oceanobacter antarcticus. Taxonomy (NCBI): domain Bacteria; kingdom Pseudomonadati; phylum Pseudomonadota; class Gammaproteobacteria; order Oceanospirillales; family Oceanospirillaceae; genus Oceanobacter; species Oceanobacter antarcticus. Next base: position 883 of record NZ_JBBKTX010000036.1, on the reverse strand, counting down.
GGTGTGGCACTTAAGTTTGTTCCCAACGGCAGCAAGTTGGAGCTGCGGGTCAAAGGCCCGAATGTGTTCAAGGAATATTTGCACGATCGTGAGAAGACGATTGACAGTTTCGATCTGGATGGCTTCTACAAAATTGGTGATGCCGGTCGTTTGGCTGACCCGACCAACCCGTCGGCGGGCGTGCTGTTCGACGGTCGGGTGTCGGAGGATTTTAAATTATCCACCGGCACCTGGGTGTGTGTTGCAACCATGCGCAAACGCGTGGTGGAAGCCTTTGACGGACTGGTGTCGGATGCCCTGATTACTGGTCACGATCAGGATTATATCGGCCTGGTGGTTTTTCCGAGTCCGGGTATTTACCAACTCGGTGGAGATAGCAGTGGGCAGATGACAGCGGCGGACTTGCTGGCCAATCCACCCTTGCAGCAAGCCTTTGTCGCGGCCCTGGACGCTGTGAATGCCCAGGCCAAGGGCTCATCCCAGCGTATTGCCAAAGTCGTGTTGGCTGATCAGGCACCTTCGCTTGATCTGGGTGAAGTCACCGACAAGGGCAACCTGAATCAGCGCAAGTTACTGGACACCCGTAAGGATCTGATCGCCAGCCTGTATGCAGACAACCATTCCCCTCTTAACGCCGGTGCGATGATAACCATCTAAGCACAAGAACCAGAAGGTATTCAGATGAGTAAAAAACTCAAAGCGGTCATTATTGGCCCAGGTAACATCGGCACCGACCTGCTGATGAAAATGCAACGCTCCGAATGGATCGAACCGGTCTGGATGGTGGGCATTGACCCGGAATCCGAAGGCCTCAAACGCGCTGCGACCATGGGCATCAAAACCTGCGCCACCGGGGTTGATGGCATTCTCGAACAGGTGATCG
>NZ_JBBKTX010000035.1:0-37744 GCF_044962685.1 Oceanobacter antarcticus | reverse complement strand
GCCAGAGGATGCTGATCAGGCGACAATCGAAAAAGGCGTGAACTTCCCAACGTTGCCACGGGCGATTACAAAAGCAATGTAATGTTTAAAAAACTGGCTCAAATGACGTTGACACGTTCCGCGGTCAACAACATCAGAATCGCTTGGCGTTAGACCGCAAGCTTCCTTGACAATCACATTACAGCATTCAGTAGAATGCTCAAATCGAATCTACCTGCCTACCCAATGCCATTAACTTAAAGCCTGGCCCTGCTGGAAGCAGGGTCAGGAATCAGCCAAAACCCGGTGTTTTTGAAGTCAGCTACTCGCTAAGTTAATGACATTGCCTGCCTACCCTCTAGAGTTTTCATTACATCCTTTATCCGGCCTTCAGCTAAACTTGGAAAGCTCGATAATATCGCCCAAAACAAATTGACAATATGCTCTATCAATGGCTGATCCAAGTGCTGGCGGGCATAACTTATGTGTAAACTTAGCTGCTCTCCCAAACTAAATAACAAAGTTAAACTATAATGGGTAAATTCATGCTTTGTTAAAGCAAGTACTTCCAGCCCCTTCCCTTTGAGTGTGTATTCTGGGTTAGGGTAGTTTTCAAAAACGATAACACTATCGAACAGTTCAGAATTTTGATTAACCCAGGATTTAATATCTAATGTGGATACATATTCAAATTCACGTGCGCTACTGTTGAATTCCTGCACTTCTCTTAGCCAATCGGGCAAAATCATCGCGTTATTGATCTTGGCAACTACTGGAATAGTGTTAATAAACAAACCAACTTGTCGATCAATATTTTTAACCCCACTCGGTCGCCCAGAAACGGTTGAACCAAAACTCACTACATCCTGGCGAAAAAGAGCGTGTAGCAACAACATCCATGCGCCCTGCACCAATGTATTTACTGTGACTTTTTCCTGTTTGGCAAAGCGTTTAATGGCCTCAGTTTGCTTTATCCCTAGGCGATCAAATGATTCTCCCCACTCGGGCTTGATCGTTTCTTGCTCGAGCACGTTTTGAGAATACTTACTCGCAAAAAGTGTGGGTGACGTTAAGTCTTTTAACGCTTCAAGCCAAAAGCTACGAGCCCTAACAAGGCTCTTCCGACCCAACCACTCCAGATAGCTTTTATAATTATTATGATCATCTTGCACCGGAAAAATGCCATCAAAATAGTGCCTAAAAACATTTGCCATAACTAGAGAAGCGCTCCAACCATCTAACAAAAGGTGATGATTGGTATATATGATATGAAATCGTCCATTTCCAAGACTAACCAAGTCCAGCCGTAATAATGGCTCGCGATCATAGGCAATATCTCTATCGAGAATTTCAAAAGCCAACTCATCGATACAATGAGTAATGTTTAATTCAGGGTCATTCGCGGATGATTGCCAATCGATAAGAGTAAACGGTATTCCATCTTGTTTAATAACGACCCTGACGGGATCAGGCAAATTTTTCCAGAAAAAACGGGAGCGCAAAACCTCGTAGGTATCAACAACCGCATACCATGATTGGCGCAACTTATCCGGGTTCAGGCCCACTACCTCAAATCGTGACTGATTGACGTAATAATTTTTTTCCGGTCGGTTAACACTATACCAAAGCATGGTTTTCTGAGTGGGCGTCAATGGAAAAATATCGACAATATAATCAGTCAACGAGGCGATAGCGTCAAGCTGATCTTGGGATATATTTACATACGGAAAATCCGAAGGTGTAACACCTTTATGTGAGCCTGCACAACAATGCTGTATCAATCCAAGCAGCTCTTCGACATACTGGTTTGCTAAAGTCTCGATGGTTTGCGTGCGGTACATATCACCACTGAAATTCCAGCCTAATTTCAACTCACCGTTATAAACCTGACCACTGATCGACAACCAATTTCCTAAGGGCGCTTCTGCACTTTGACCGCTACCGGTATTTTCACTGGCGGGTTTAAATAAGCTATGACTATCAAAACTGCCATCAAACTGTCCCAGGTAATTAAAGGTGATGCGCGCTTCCGGTAATTGACTTAGCGACCGCCGAACAGACTCATCTCCCAAATAACGCAGCACACCGTAACCCAAACCTTTATTGGGAACCGCCCGCAATTGCTCCTTAATCATTTTCAGTGAGTAATCCAAGGATTCAGAGGGCGTTAATTTCACCGGATAAACACTGGTGAACCATCCCAAGGTGCGAGTCAGATCAACCTCCTCGAACAACTCTTCGCGCCCGTGGCCTTCCAATTGAATGACTACCGACTGTTGTCCCGACCAACGCCCGATAACTCGTGCCAGCGCGGTTAACAGAAGGTCGTTAATCTGAGTACGATAGGCACTCGGCGCCTCCTTCAGCAACTGATGGGTCTGACTGGCATTGAGTTGGCAGCTCACTTGCCGAGCGTGCTTTATCGCCAAGCTGCCATCCGGGTTATCCCGAGGTAAGTCTCCGGTCAGCGTCGCCAGTTGGTTTTGCCAATAGCCCAGATCTTGTCGTAGCGCATCGCTACGCGCATAACGATGTAGCTGTTCAGACCAAGTCTGCACCGAGCAGGTTTTAAACGGCAAGCTAATCGCTTGTTTCAGCAACGCTTGCTGATAAGCAGTTTGCAGGTCTTCTAACAATATCCGCCAAGAAACGCCATCGACGACCAAGTGATGAACCACCAGCAACAAACGCTGCTCACCGTTTGACAGCTCCGCCAATACCACGCGCATGAGCGGTCCCCTAGCCAGATCAAAACTTCTTTGCGCATCGTTAAATACGGATTTCAGCTCAGTTTTATCTGTTAGGGTAACTTGCCAGAGGCATTCTTCCGCCAGTGCATGGGCTTGCTCCACAGTAATAAAAATCCCCGGCCCTCTCAGAGCCGATGCCTCATCTTGAGTAAAGCGCAGGCGCAAAGCATCGTGGTGCACCAACAACTGCTCAAGTGCCGTTTGTAACACCGGCAACTGCAGTGGTTCGATGGGGATAAGCAGCACCGATTGGTTCCATTGCTGCCGGTCCGGTATGTCTGTGGAAAAAAACCAGTGCTGGATGGGAGTTAGGAGCAAGTCGCCTTTCACTGGCCCCTGGTCAATAGCCATATGCTCTTTGGGAACGTGGCTTACCATCGCCAATCGCCCCAGACTTTGGTATTGAAACACGTCCTTGGGGGTAAACCGCAGCCCCTGCTGCCGCGCTCGACTAACCAGCTGGATGGCGACAATGGAATCCCCTCCCAGCTCAAAGAAATTATCGTTAACGCCTACCTGCTCAACGCCTAAAACGTCTTGCCAGATATTCGCTAACATTTGTTCCAGCTCTGTCTGTGGCGCCTCGTAGAGTCGGTCATGGGCATTGACATCCACAGCCGGTAGCGCCTTCCGGTCCAACTTGCCGTTGGCTGTCAGGGGCAAGTGCTCAAGCAGTACATACTGTCTGGGCACCATGTAATTGGGCAAAGCGCTCTGCAGTCGCTCCTTCAGTTTCCCCCAGAAGTAGTTTTTCGAGTGATGATCAACGTTGTTACCCACCAATACCTCATCCTTGGGAACAATATAAGCCACTAATTGTTGAACACCGCTGCCGGACTGTTGAGCGAGTACCGCCACATTTTTTACCGAGTCTTGAGCATTGAGCTGTGATTCAATTTCGCCCAATTCAATGCGGAACCCACGGATTTTCACCTGGTCATCGATGCGACCCAGGTATTCAACATTGCCATCTGTGCGATACCGAGCTAAATCACCGCTGCGGTACAAACGATCACCACCTTGCCGGCCGAAAGGATCAGGCACAAAGCGATCTGCTGTTAATGCCGCCCGGCCTTGATAGCCCCGAGCCAGCAACTGGCCACCAATCACCAGCTCTCCAACCACGCCTTGCGGCAACACATTCAGGTCGTGGTTAACCACGCAAATCTTGCGCCCGGACAGAGGCTCACCAATCGGTATCGCCGAGGGTAACGATGCCTCGTCGGCAAACAGCTCATCACAGCAAAAGCTGGTGGCCGCCGCAGTGGCTTCCGTAGGCCCGTAGAAATTCCACAACCGGGTTTGTTCAGACAGCCCCAGTCGCTGCCAGATAGCCAGTGCCTCGGGTGGCATCGCCTCCCCCCCGAGAATCATGCACCGCCAGCGACCGAAATTACCCAGCCCCTTGGCAGCAAAATCGTTAAGCAGGTTTCGCCACATGGATGGCGTCAGGTTCACCACACTGATGTCGTAGTCCAGCAAATTGCGATAGAAGCTGTCGTGATCCCAGATTTCATCGCCCCTTACTATGACACAGGCACCACGACACAGTGACGGAAATACCTGCTCGCCAAAGGTATCAAAATTCAGGGTCGCGTATTGCAACACGCAGTCCATATCGTTGATGGCAAGCCGGTCGGCGTAGGTTTGCACGTGGTGTGCCAGCGATCCCTGATCGATACTCACCCCTTTGGGCCAGCCGGTGGTGCCCGAGGTAAAAATTGTATAGACCAGATGATGGTGGTGGATGGCAACTACCGGATTGTCCCGCGGATAATCCGAATGGTCATCATCCAGACATACACGCCCCACCTGATCCGATAACCAAGATGTGCTGCCGATGGATTTCTGCGTTAGCAACAGTGCCAAGCCGCTGTTATCGGCCATGTAGGCCAAGCGTTCTTCCGGCAAGGCCGGATCCAACGGCACATAAACAGCGCCGGCCTTAAGCGTCGCCAATACCGCAACCACCATATCGAGAGAGCGCTCTACGGCAATACCGACTCGTTGGTCCGGGCCAACCTTTAAGTTATGCATTCTCCATGCCAGTTGATTGGCCCTGGCGTTTAAACCATCGTAGCTCAAGCGCTGCTCGGGCCTGCCCCCCTGCGCCGGAAAGATTAACGCGGTGGCATCGGGGGTAGCTCTCACTTGTTGTTCAAACATTTGGTGGACAGGCGTGAATTGGTTGGAGTAAATGTCCATGGCGTACCAAGCCTGCTGGAAACGATCCCTCTCTTGCGCACTGAGAATGGATATTTCCGCTACCCGTTGCCGGGGGTTGATGGCCAACATTCTCACGAGTCCAGATAAAGCCTCAATCATATAGAAACCAACGCTTTCGGCATCCAATACCGAACACACTTGAATTTTTAAGCTAAACCCCTCCCCCGAGTCATCCACCGAGAGCGCCATTGGATAGTTGGTACGCTCTTCATCATGCAATAGCTCGATGCCGTCCCAAGCAGTTTGCGACTGGGTTGGGGTTTCCGAGGCGCTGTAGCGATAATTAAGCAATGTCGAGAACAGAGGTGTTCCACCGGTCAGGGCACTGCACCGATGGGCCAGAGCCAAGCTGGCGTGCTCATGATGAATCAATTCTGCCAGGGACTCGTGGGTTTTCCGAAGAGCATGCTCCACGGAGAGATCCTGAAGTTTTATCCGCACAGGGAGAGTGTTAACAAACAAACCCAAGGCCCGCTCCGCACCTTCCAGACCTTGCATCCGGCCAAACAATACTGTGCCAAACACCGCCTCTTTACGGCCCGATGTGTTGGCCACAACCAACCCCCAAGCCAAATGAAACAGAGACGTTGCGCTAACTCCATAACGCTGAGCCTGTTCCCTCAAAGACAGAGTCAGATCGCCGGGCAGCGGCTGACGCAGTTCTTCAATATTGCTGCCATCTCCAGTGATATCCAAAAGACCAAAGGGCGCTGTGGGTTCGTCGATGTCGCCCAGCATTTGGGTGAAGAACGCTTCGTGTGCTTGCTCTGCAACACCCAGGCGGGCTTGGGCAACAAAGTTGCGAAACGGTAAAGGGACGGGCAATTCCGCCACCCGCCCGTCCTGGATCAGGCCGATTTCCTCGATGATTTGTTCCAAGGTGGTGTGATCCGAGACCAAGTGATGATTGGTTAACTGTAACAGGTACCGGGACTGCTGCGGATCATACACCGCTATCGCTTCGATAAGCGGTGCCCGGCAAACATCAACACGGTAACTGCATTTATCGACATAAGCGTTGAGCTGCTCGGCAACGCAGAGGTCCAGATTAACCGTCAACCATTGCAGTGCCAGGGGCGCTTGCCGGTAAACAACCTGAACGGAATCATTAAGTCCTTCCCAGTGGATAGCCGTGCGCAGAATGTCATGGCGGACGATGACCTGGTTAAAGCTTGCAATAAATTGCTCAAGTTTTTTCAGGCTGGAAAAACGCATGGATTTTAAACCAATATAGACATCACCTTCATCAGCCAGTAAGTGGTGAAAAAGAATCCCTTCCTGCAGCGGCGCCAAGGGATAAATATCCTGGATGTTGCCGGCGCCACCAGGCACGGCTGCAACAATGGCCTGCAATTGTGCGGAACTTAAATCCACCAAGGTGACCATATCCGGTGTCAACACCTGGCAATCTGCGGGAATACCGTTGGCAGGCACAGTCACTTGATCAGCAGTGACTTGCACCATCTGGGCAAAATCGCTTAATTGCGGGTGGAGGAACAAATCCTTTACCGAAGCCGTCCAGCCTTGCTGACGAATGCGCCCCAATAACTGAATCGACAACAAGGAGTGTCCACCCAGCTCAAAGAAGTTGTCATTGCGCCCGACCCGCTCTATACCGATTACCTCCTGCCAAATCACCGCCAACTTCCGCTCCAACTCAGTTTTTGGTTTTTCGTAGCGCCGAACATCGTCGCTGCTTTTAACAGCAAGCAAGGCGTTGCGGTCTAACTTGCCGTTAGTGGTCAGTGGTAGCTGTGCCAGCAACACACATTGGCTGGGAATCATGTAGTCCGGTAAAGTCCTCTTTAGCTGCGCTTTGAGCACATCCCAAAAGGCTTTTTGCTCAGTGTTGTTCGCGACCAAGCTATCGGCGTTTTCCGGTACCAGATAAGCCACCAGCTGTCGCTGGTCGCTATCGTCCCCGGTGACGACAACGGCCGCATCTCGAACTTGAGGACATTGCCTGAGGCAGGCTTGAATCTCGCCGATTTCAATACGATAACCGCGAACCTTTATCTGGTGGTCAGCACGCCCTAAGAACAGCACATTGCCACTTGAGTCGCGGCGCGCCACATCACCGCTGCGGTAAAGGCGCCCACCGACTTCGCCGGACAGCGGGTCAGGCACAAAACGCTCTGCGGTCGCGGCGGGTTTGCCGTGATATCCACGCGCCAAACCTGCGCCACCGATATAAACTTCCCCGGCAACTTCCGCCAATACAGGATTCACTGCCGCATCGACGATGTACACGCGGTTATTGGTCAGGGGGCTACCCAGCGCAACGCTGGCGGACTCGATATCCGGATTATGGACACTGTGGGTAAGTACCCCCACGGTGGCTTCCGTCGGGCCATAGTGGTTGATGATCTGACAATCGGGCCGCAGTGCCCGCACACGCTGCACCAGCTTTGCCGGACACGGCTCGCCACCCAGTACTAGGCACTGGCTGGGCATCACGGCCATCGTGTTATGTGCCCGCAACAGACTCAACAGATGACTCGGCACAATTTTTAAAGCGCTGATGGCGTGATCGGTCATACAACCGGCAAACTTGTCCGCATCCAATACTGCGTCCTGCGGCATCAGTAGCAAGGCTCGACCGCTACACAGGGCACAGTAAAACATGGTATGCCCCAAATCGGCGGCGTACGTCGAGACCATCGCGAAATTACCGGTGGTGGGCAGCGCCACTCGATCATTCAACGCTTTAATATAATTAACTAGCGAACCATGGCTCACCGCCACGCCCTTGGGTGTACCGGTTGTCCCCGAGGTATAAATAACGTAAGCAAGGTTGCCAGGCGAAACCATCGACGTCAGATTGTCAGTTCCTGATTGCGACCCCGATAATTGTGGGTCGCTCTCCAGGCAAAACCCTGTGTCCTGACAAAGCCCAATGTCCATGCTAAGCACAGTCACGCCCTCAAACGCGGGCAATCGAGCACGCAGCTGCTGTTGTGTCAGCACCAAAACGGCGCCACTGTCCCGCACCATATAACCCAGCCGCTCCGCAGGATATTCCGGGTCCAAAGGCACATAGGCACCGCCGGCTTTGGCAATCCCGAGCAGACCAATAACCATATCAAGGGAACGCTCCACGGCTATCCCCACCAACACGTCCGGCCCCACGCCCTGCTTTCTCAAACTGCGGGCCAGTTGGTTGGCGCGGCTGTTTAGCTCAGTATAGGTCAATGTCCGCTCCGGCTGCTCGCCTTGTGCGGGAATGATCACCGCTGGAGCATTGGGAGTCTGCGCGCTTTGAGCCTCAAATAAACGGTGAAAACCAGATACCTTGCCGTAGTCATTAAACGTTGCATTGCAAGCATGCAGAACGCGGGATCGCTGATTTTCATTCAGCAAATCCAGGTCGGAACAAATTTTCTGCGAGGATTCCGTTAAAACTTTTGTGACCTGAACAACGGTGCTATGCATCAAGTCGCACACCAGCTCTGATTGAATGCTGTTATCAACTTTGGCGATTAAACTAAAGCCGATACCATCATCGTTAACCGACATAGAAACCGGATAATTCGTCCGCTCTTTGCCTCGCAGCACTGCAACACCTTGCAAATGGCCGGCGGAGTCGTTGTCGGTATCCTGCGAGGTATGGCGGTAATTTAACAGTGAAGTAAACAGCGGCGTATTACCCGGCAACCCACTGTAACGCTGCGCAATCGACAGGCTGACATGCTCGTATTCCAGAAGGTCATTAAGCATCTTTTGAGCGGCTAACAGAGAACCCACAATGTCCTGGCCATCCAACTGGCAGCGAAATGGTAAAGTATTGATAAACAAACCCACGGCTTTTTGATAATCGCCACCGGCTAACATCCGACCAAACAACACAGTGCCAAACACCACATCACTGCGACCCGATGTTTTACTGACAACCAGCGCCCAACATAAATGAAAGACAACGGCGGGACTCACTCCATAACGCTTGGCCTGTTGGCGTAGCGATAACGCCAGCTCGTCAGCTAAATCCCGCCGCGACTGCGATATATTTAAACCATTGTTGAGTATATTTAAAATATTAAACGGTGCCGATGTCTCTTCAATATCACCCAGCAGCCGAGTAAAAAATTTTTCGTGCTCAGCATCGTTAACTAAATGCCGGCACTGGGCGATGTAATTTCTAAATGGCAGGGGCTGTGTTAATTTGTCCTTCTGATTTTCTTCCGGCGCTCCAATCTCATGAATTATTCTCTGCAGGGTGGTGTTATCGTCAATCATATGGTGTATCAATACACTCAATAACCAACGATTTTCCGCCTCATCCTGAATCGCTGTCGCTTTAATCAGTGGCGCCTGAGTGAGGTCTATTCGGCTACAATCCACCCGATGTTGTAATTGTTCGAGTGCGGAAACTTCATCGCCCCTTGAAATCCAACAGGTGTGCAAAGGCGCTTTTCGAGACACCACTTGCACAGGCTCAATAAGCCCCTCCCAGTGCACGGAAGTTCGCAGAATATCGTGGCGATTAATGACCGTGTTAAGGCGATCAATAAACCATTCAAGACGCCACTTGGTGTCGAAACTCACTATATGAAAGGTGATATAAGGGTCGTTATCTTTCTCTAAAATATGGTGAAACAAAATACCCTGTTGAAGCGGCGCCAAGGGGTAAATATCTTGGATATTTTCCGCAGCACCCAACACTTGATTTTCAATACGGTTAATCTCACCGGGAGTTAACTCCAGCAATGTCAGCATGTCCGGTTGGATGGCTTGACAGCCTTGTGGAATAAGATTGGGCGGTGCAATAAACTCGGTAGTGTTGGCATCGGATGGATCGGCCTGTACCGCCCTGCAAAACTCCTGGAACCGGGGATAACGGAATAAGGTACGAACCGGCGTAGAAATTCCGTTCGAACGCATCTGCCCATGCAGTTTCATAGCCAGCAGGGAATGCCCTCCCAACTCGAAAAAATTGTCGTTAAGCCCTACGCGCTCGACATCCAAAACCGACGCCCAGACAGAGGCCAATTGCTGTTCCAATTCGGTCTGCGGCGCTTTATAGGCTTGCGTTAAGACACTGCTGTCAATTTCAGGTAACGCTTTTTGGTCCAATTTTCCATGGGCAGTCAAGGGGAACTGTTTAAGCAGCAGATATTGATTGGGCACCATGTAATCCGGCAGAACAGCTTGTAATCGCGTCTTCAGAGCTGCTCGGAAGTTATTGAGAACCTCCTCGTGCGATTCTGTATCGCCGCTCAATAGAGAGAGGTCGCTGGGTATCACATAAGCCACCAACTGCTGGCCACCTGTAGTGCCCACCTGCTGTGCCAGCACCACTGCATCCTTGACCGAATCCTGAGCGCTGAGCTGTGATTCGATTTCCCCCAGCTCAATTCTAAAACCGCGAATTTTGACCTGGTGATCGATACGCCCCAAGTAATCGATAGCGCCATCGATTTGGTAGCGAGCCAGATCACCTGTTCGATACAAACGTTGGCCTGGTTTTGCGCTGAAGGGATCGGGCACAAAACGTTCTGCGGTTAAACCCGGTCGACTCAGGTAGCCACGCGCCAGCCCTGCTTTTCCAACGTGCAACTCACCGCTGCAGCCGGGGGGCACCGGCTGGCCTTCCAGGTCCAACACATACCAGCTAAGATCAACAATTCGCTCTCCAATCGGGCTTCCGGCACGGTCGACTGCGGTCATTGGGCGATAGGTCACATGCACTGTGGTTTCAGTAATGCCGTACATGTTAGTCAGTTGCGGCGTTTGATCACCAAAGCACTCAAACCAGGGTTGCAGGGTTTCCGCTGCCAGTGCTTCACCACCCAAAATGACATGACGTAACGCCATGCTTTTGTTTCCGGCTTGCGCATGTTCACAAGCCAGGGCTATCAGCGGCCTAAACGCAGACGGCGTTTGGTTTAAGATGGTCACTTGGTAATCACATAAAAGCCGGTAAAAGTCATCGCTGGCGCGCGCGGCTTCACGGGTAACGATCAACAACTTACCGCCATGCAGTAGTGCACCGAAAATCTCCCAGACCGAGAAATCAAAAGCATAGGAGTGAAACAAGGTCCACACATCGTGACGGCCAAAGTGGAACCACTGTTGGGTGGCCTGCATTAATCGGCTGACATTGCGATGCGCCAGTAATGTTCCCTTGGGTTTGCCGGTGGACCCCGACGTGTAAATCACATAAGCCAGATTATGCGGGCTGGTGATCAGAGGTAAGTTAGTGGTGGCTTTTTGACGCCAACTCTCAAGTTCATCCAGACACAGGATGTTAACGTTGCTTGGAACGGGTAAACTCTGTTGCAGCCCGGATTGCGTTAACAGCAGTTCAATACCGCTGTCCTGCATTATGTAGGCTAGACGTTCCTGCGGATACTCCGGGTCCAGCGGCACATAAGCCCCCCCGGCCTTTAGAATCGCCAGCAGGCCAACCACCCTATCAAACGATCGCTCCACCGCAATCCCCACCAGCACATCCGGGCCTACACCTTTTTGCCTTAAGGAATGAGCCAATTGATTGGCTTTAGTGTTCAGCTCTGCATAGGTAAGGATCTGTTCCGGTTGGCAATCTTGCGCCGGGAAAATCAGGGCCGTGGCCTCTGGGGCATTCTCCACCTGCTGTTCAAACAGCGTATGGATACAGGTGCCTTCACCGTAATCCCCTGCCGTTTCATTCCACGCCTTCAGGATACCGCTGGTTTCTGCAGCGCTGAGTAGTGTCAATTCCGCTACACGTTGAGCGGGCTGATGGATCATAGACTCCAACAACCGCTGCCAATGCTCTGCGAGGCGCTCTATCGTCTCGGCCTCAAACAGATCCGTACCGTAGTTAAATGTGGCGAACAGACCTTCCAATGACGAAGTAATCGTCAGCGTCAGGTCAAACTGCGCGGTTTGTTGTTCGTCGGGCACACTCTCCACAGTCAGACCATCCAGTCGTCTCAAGACATGGCCTGACTCGCTATTTCCGCCATCATGGTAATTGAACATCACCTGGAACAGAGGTGTAGTGCTTAAACTCCGCTCCGGTTGCAAGGCTTCCACCAACTGCTCGAACGGTAAGTCCTGATGTGCCTGTGCTTCCAGCGCCGTGTGCTTAACCTGTTGCAGCAGTTCGTTAACCGTTAGCTCGGGGCTTATCTGCGCCCGCAGCACCTGGGTGTTGACAAAAAAGCCGATCAGCCGCTCGGTTTCTAAACGGGTGCGGTTGGCAATGGGCACACCCACCCGAATGTCGTCCTGACCACTGTAGCGATGCAACAAAGCCTGGAACGACGCCAGCAGCAGCATAAACGGCGTCACTCCTACACGCTTCGCCTCTGAGATCACTCGTTCAGATAAATCCTTTGGCAGTCCTTGAGTAAAGGTCGCACCCCGGTAGCTGGGTAGCTGGGGACGCGGATAATCCGTCGGTAGCTCCAACACCGGCTGTTCATCACCCAACTGCTCCCGCCAGTAAGCGAGCTGCCGATCGGCTTCACCGGCTTCCATGACCTGCCGTTGCCAAGCCGCGTAGTCCGCATACTGAATGGGTAACTCGGGAAAATCCGGTTGCTGGTTCTGGCTGTAGGCCTGGTAAGCCGATACCAGTTCTTCCACCATCACCCGCATGGACCAGGCATCGGAGACAATGTGGTGTTGCACCAGCGACAGCACATGGTCGTCGCTACCGAATTTAATCAGATGAGCCCGCAGTAACGGCCCCTGGCTAAGATCAAAAGGCTGGTTGGCATGGGTTTGCAGCAGGCGTTTTAAAGCCTGGTCTACGGTTTCACCTTCAGTGATTTCTAGTGTTTGAGACAGGAGAGGTAAGCTTAGCTCCGGCACAATAATCTGACACAGTTCACCGTCAAGCTCACCAAAGTGTGTACGCAGCACTTCGTGCCGTGCAATCACTGCATCGAAGCTGTGGCGCAGGGCTTCCTGATTTAGCCTGCCGGTTAAACGCAACGCCGCGCTGATATGGTAGGCCGTACTCTCCGGGGCCAGTTGCCATAACACCCACTGGCGTTGCTGGGCGTAGGAGAGTGGCAGAGACTGTTCCCGAGACACCTGCTCAATCGGAACCACCTGAACGGGAGATGCCGTCGCAATCCGCTGAGCCAAAATGCGCAGGTCTGCGGCTTCAAATAAGGTCCGTAATGGCAGATCAGTATCCAACCTGTGGCGGATGCGAGACACCACCTGGGTCGCCAGCAGAGAATGCCCACCCAGTTCAAAGAAATTATCATTGAGTCCGACCTGCTCAACGCCCAGCACGTCCTGCCAGATGCTGGCCAGTTGTTGTTCCAGCTCTGTTTGCGGGGGTTCGTATTGGCGGCTAAAGGCACTGCCATCCAACTTCGGCAAGGCCTTGCGGTCCAGTTTGCCATTCGGGGTCAACGGTAAGTGATCCAGTAACACGTATTGATGGGGGACCATATACTCCGGCAGACTCGCCTGAAGCTGAGACTTCACTTCGCTGCGGAAGGTGTTTTGTGCTTCGGTATCAGCTTTGTCGGTCACCAGGGCGCTGTCCGCCGGTACCACATACACCACCAGTTGCTGACCACCGGTATCACCGATTTCCTGGGCAAGCACCACCGCCTCTTTAACAACAGACAGCGACTGCAGCTGTGATTCAATCTCGCCCAGCTCAATCCGGAAGCCGCGGATCTTCACCTGGTGATCGATACGGCCTAAGTACTCTATATTGCCGTCCGAACGATACCGCGCCAAATCGCCAGTGCGGTATAAGCGACCTCCGCCCTCCTCACCATACGGGTCAGGAACAAAACGCTCCGCCGTTAAGGCGGGTTTGCCGTGGTAACCACGGGCCAGCAAATCGCCTCCTATCAGCAATTCCCCCGCCACACCACCAGGTAGTAGGTTCAGGTCATTGCTAACGACATAAACCGCACGCTCCTGCAGAGGCTCACCAATGGGAATCACTGCAGGTATGGGATTCTCGCTGTCAAAAAAAACATTGCAGCAAAAACTGGTGGCAGCGGCGGTGGCCTCGGTCGGCCCATAAAAATTCCACAGCTTGGCCTGTTCAGACAGACCCAGTTGTCGCCAGAGAATTAGCGCCTCGGGAGACATCGCCTCACCGCCAACGATCATACGGCGCAAGCGTCCAAAATCGTTTAAACCTTTGTCGGAAAAATCTTTGATCAGATGAAACCAGAGTGATGGCGTCAGATTTGCCACGCTGATGCCGTAATGCAGCAGATTGCTGTAGAACGTATCGTGGTCCCAGATTTCTTCTCCCCGCACAATCACGCAAGCTCCCCGGAAGAGTGAGGGAAACACCTGCTCGCCGAAAGTATCGAAATTGAGCGTGGCGTACTGCAGTACACAGTCCGTGTTATTCAATGCCAGACGGTTGGCGTAAATTTCCGAATGGCGCGCCAGTGATCCATGATCAATACCGACGCCTTTGGGTAAGCCCGTAGTGCCCGATGTGAAAATCATATAGGCCAGATTTTTCTCGTGGACCGGAGCGGACAAGTTATCCACTGGGTAATCCGAGCGGTCTTCTTCCAAAAATACCCGTTGGATATCGTCTGAGAATGGCAACCTGTCGTCGAGCGATTTCTGAGTCACTAATAAAGACAGGCGACTGTTGTCGGCCATGTAGACCAACCGATCCTGCGGGAAAGCGGGGTCCAGTGGCACGTAAGCGCCGCCCGCCTTCAGAATGGCCAGAACGGCAGACACCATGTCGAGAGAACGCTCCACCGCAACACCGATCAGCATGTCCGGGCCGATACCGAGTTCGCGCAACCGCCATGCCAGTCGATTGGCCCGAGCGTTCAACTCAGCATAAGTCAGACGTTGCTCGGGCTGGTTCTGTTGTTGCGGAAAAATAAGGGCCGTTGCATTCGGCGTTTTTTCAACCTGCGCCTCAAATTGGCGGGCCATATCCACCGTCTGTCCGCTATCGCCTCCCTTGCAGTTCCTCTCAGCAAAAATCTGATGCAATTCGTCTTTGCCGAGCATCGGCAATTCGGCGACAGGCATATCGTGTCGGCTCACCATCGCCGTCAATAAACGCTGCCAATGCGCGGCAAAACGCTCAACCGTCTTCGGCTGAAACAAGTCCGTCGCATAATTAAAAGTTGCGGAAAGCCCAGATGAACGCTCGGTAAGTACCAGGGAAAGATCAAACTGAGCGGTCTGGTTATCCCAAAACACCTCGTTGAGCGCCATATCTCCGACCGCCGCCAACTGGGTATCCGACACCAGGCCGTGGCTGGACTGATAATTAAACATCACCTGAAACAATGGCGAATAAGACGCACTCCGCTCCGGCTGCAAGGCCGCCACCAGTTGCTCAAACGGCAAATCCTGGTAATCCTGCGCTTCCAGGGCGCGCTGTTTGGTTTCACGCAGCAGCTCGGTGACTGTCATGTCGCCGGTGATATCCGCGCGATGCACCTGCGTATTAACAAAAAAACCGACCAGACGCTCAGTTTCGAGCCGGGTACGGTTGGCGATCGGCGCGCCCACCCGAATCTGTTCCTGGCCGCTGTAGCGGTAGAGCAAAATCTGGAACGAGGCCAAAAACCACATAAAGGGCGTGACGCCCAATGCGCGGGCCTGGTGGTCGATTTTTTTTACCAATTCCTGTGGCAGCGTAAAGGTGTGATCGGCACCAGCAAAACTCGGTTGAGTTGGTCGTGGGAAGTCGGTGGGCAATTCCAGTACCGGGTGGTCATCGCCCAGCCGCTGCCGCCAATAGTTGAGTTGACGGTCTTTCTCCGCCCCATCAAAAAAACGGCGCTGCCATTGGGCGAAGTCCGCATATTGAATTGGCAATGGGGCTATGTCCGGTTCCTGCCCCTGCCGGAAAGCGCCGTAAACGTCAGCCAGTTCATTGACCAGTACCTGCATCGACCAACCATCAGAAATCACATGATGCTGAACCACCGCCAACAGATAATCCTGCTCGTCCAACTGGATCAGTTTGACCCGCAACAGCGGCCCCTTCAGCAGGTCGAATGGCTCCTGACCAAGAGCGCGGAGCCGGTCTTCCGAATCGACACCGGCAGGTAGACGTTCAGGCGTCAGGTCGAAGGGTTGCGCAGCAGCAATGATTTGATAGGCACTATCGCCGTCTTCTTGAAAATGGGTTCGCCAGATTTCATGGCGCGCCATCAGGTAATCAAAACTTTTCTGCAACGCGGGAATATCCAGATCGCCACGAATACGAAAAGCGAGATTGATGTTGTAGGCCGCACTCGACGGTTCCATTTGCCACAATAACCACTGGCGGGTTTGTGCAAATGACAGGGATAGCGGCTGATCCCGAGGCACGGGGTCGATCACCTGCACCTGGGCCTCTGGATTAGTTTTATCGACCCATTCGGCGACTGTCTGGCAAAACACCTCAAAATCACTGGCTTCGAACAGCGTTCGCAGTGGCAGTTCGGCATTAACCGCTCGGCGCAAGCGGGTAACCACCTGCGTGATCAGCAATGAGTGACCACCCAGTGCAAAAAAATTATCGTCGAGACCGACTCGCTCGACACCCAAGACCTCCTGCCAGACAGTCGCTATTTGTTTCTGTAGCGGTGTTTGTGGTGGCCGGTATTGCCGTTGTAGATCATGGGCATCAACGGCGGGCAGCGCTTTGCGATCCAGTTTGCCGTTGGCAGTAATTGGCAATCTGGCCAATGCTACATAGTGGTTGGGCACCATGTAATCGGGCAACGTCTGCAACAGTTCGGTTTTTAGTGTGGCGCAAAACTGACTGTGTGATTCATCCTTTGCATCGACTAAGGCCTGATCTTTCGGCACCACATAAGCCACCAACAGCGGTTCCTTCTGCTCGCCGTGAATCATTGAAACAGCGGCATCAACAATACTGGATGACTGCTTCAGGGGGGCTTCGATTTCGTCGATTTCTATACGAAACCCACGGATTTTTATTTGCTTATCGATGCGCCCCAAAAACACAACGTCGTCATTTTTGTTACGCCGCACCCGGTCGCCGCTGCGATACAGGCGCTCACCATCCGCCCCTGCAAAAGGGTTGGGCACAAACCGCTCCGCGGTGTCGGCGGCCCTACCGCAATAGCCCCGGGCCAGTCCGGTGCCGCCAATAAAAAATTCGCCAATGGCCTGGGTCGGCACCGGGTTTAACGCCTCGTCAACAACGTAGGCACAGCTACCCGCCAGGGGTTGACCCAGGGGAATACTCGCCGCCTCCCCGCTTAGTGATTCCATCTGGTGGGTTAATGCGCCCACAGTGGTTTCGGTCGGGCCGTAGTGATTGACGATGCGGCAGCCCGGACGCAACTTGCTTATCCGTTGCACCAATGCCGGTGAACAGGCCTCCCCCCCCAGTATCAGACACTGGCTGGGTATCGCCGCCTGACTGCTGTGGGCCTGCAACAGACCTTGTAGATGGCTGGGTACCATTTTCACGACAGTGATGGCGTGGCGTTCCATATACCCGGCGAATCGTTCAGCATCCAATGTCACTTCTTTCTGTACTAGGTGCAGCGTACGACCGCCGCAAAGCGCGCCGTAGAAGACGGTGTGGCCAAGATCGGCGGCGCAGGTGGATACCATGGCGAAGTTGCCTGTGGCAGGTAGCGTCAGTTCGTCCTCTAACGCTTGCAGGTAGTGGCACAAATTGCCATGGTTGACCGCCACACCTTTCGGCTTACCCGTGGTGCCCGAGGTGTAAATAATGTAAGCGAGATTGGCCGCGTTGCAGGCAATGTCCAGGTTAGCCTCATCAAGCTGATTCCAGGCCAAGGCTTCCGTACTGAAGTCCAGTGTGACAACCTTGATATCTTTCTTCATCGGCAACCGGGCGCGCAGGTTTTTTTCAGTCAGCACGATATCGGCGCCGCTATCAGCCATCATGTGATGCAGGCGCTGTTCAGGGTATTCAGGGTCCAGCGGCACATAGGCACCACCGGCTTTAAGCACGGCTAAAATGGCCACAACCAGGGACGGTGAACGCTCCAGCGCGACGGCTACCGGGCTATCCGGGCCGACACCCAGCGCCTGTAAATAACGTGCCAGTTGATTCGCTTGCGCGTTCAGCTCCCTGTAGGTAAGTTGCAGTTCAACAGAATTGTCTTGGTGATTATCCGCCTCACTAACCACGGCAAGCGCATCAGGGGTTAAAGCAGCCCTCGCTTCAAACAGCGTGTGTACCGGTTCGGCGTTTGCCAATGCCACATCCTTGTGGTTCCACTCACGCAAAATACGTTTCGAAAACACATCATCCAATAACGATAGTTCGCCGATAGCCGTTGACGGCGATTGCACTATTGCCTTCAACAGCAACCGCCAACAATCCGCAATCTTCTCCACGGTTGAGTGTTCGAAAACATCCCGGGCATAGGTGAAGGCGGCATACAGCTGCCCGCTTTTTTCCCAGGTATCAAGCTTTAGATCGAATTGCGTGGTTTGCTTGTCCCATGCAAACGGGCGAACCTGAAGACCGCTGGAAATTTTCAAATCACTAACATCTGCGACCAAAGCCTGATGATTGAACAGCACCTGAAACAACGGGTTATGCGTAAAACTGCGCTCCGGCTGCAGCGCCTCCACCAGTTGTTCAAAGGGCAAGTCCTGGTTGGCCTGTGCTTTGAGGGTATGTTTGCGTACGGCGTCAAGTAGATCGGTGAACGTCTGCTGAAAATCGATACTGGCACGCATGACCTGAGTGTTAATAAAGCAGCCGATCAGGCCCTCGGTCTCCGCCCTGTGCCGGTTGGCGACGGGCACACCAACGCGAATATCGGTCTCACCAGTGTAGCGATACAGCAATACCTGAAACGCTGCCAGCAGCACCGTGAACAAACTAGTGTTGTGCTGTTGCGCCAATGCCCGCAGACCATCAGCAACATGAGGATCAATCTGCCATTCGTGACGGGCACCCTGGAAACTCCGCTGTTTTGGCGCACCGTGGTCTGTAGGTAATTGCAGCACCGGTTGATCACCTTGTAATTGCTCGCACCAATAGTCCAACTGCTTTTGTAACTCACCGGCCTCCAGCCAACAGCGCTGCCATAACGCGTAGTCGGCGTACTGAATTGGCAACGTCGGTAATTGAGATTTATCACCGGTGGTTTCCGCCTGGTAATATTGCATTAATTCATCGATTAAAATATTAATCGACCAACCATCGGCGACGACATGATGGAGCGTCACTACTAATACATGGTGTTCTTTTGACAACCTGAACAGTTTCGCGCGCAGCAATGGACCTTTGACAAGATCAAAAGGTATCAGTGACTCCTGCTCAACACGTTTTTTGATGTCTTCGGGAGTTTTTGAGCCTTCGAAAGAAGCGGCATCGTCTGTGGAAAGGTGCTCAACGGCAATCTCGATAGACGCCCATTCTTCAATATGTTGATAAGGATGGCCTTGCTCATCGATGGGGAATAGCGTGCGCAAACTCTCATGGCGGGCAACCACATCATTTAATGCACAACTCAACGCAGCCACGTCCAGTGGCCCACGGATCTCGGTGACGTTGGGCAGATTGTACGCTGCGCTTTCAGGATCCAGCTGCCATAAAAACCACATCCGTTGTTGCGCATAAGAGAGCTGACAGCCACCCTGCTCCCGCTCGCCAGCGACAATAGGAAATACCGAAAAGTCCACGCCTTCCCGTTTCAGCGCCTGTAAAAAAACACTGCGTTTTTCCGGTGCCAGACGAATAAAGCGGGAGGCCAGGGCGCGGGCCTGAGAGTCATTCATAATCGCTCCGAACGTGTTTCGATTTCAGATATTGAAGAAAACGAACGGAGCGGAGCTGAATTTAAGGGGATTTATTGAAACGTATTTATTTTTATGAAAATAAAAAGAGCATTTCGCTTTTATAAAATAAACGTTGTCAGCGGTTACCAAATAGAGAGGGTGTTCATAGTTCGGTAGTGTTCAAAATTCTGTGTCACCTCTATAGTTTACCCTCTACAGGGAGTGACACATCATGTCTGATAAATACGAAATCGACATTCAAGCCTTTGCTAAGGCCCTCCAACGAATGGCCAAAACTTTTTGCAAAGTCATGAAACCCTTCAATACCGCCGCCAACGTCAAATCTCCGGAATAATAAACCACCAGTGGACAGCAGATGCTTGCTTACCAGGTTACGCAATTCATCACCACTATCCCTCAATGAACATTTGGCATTCACTGCAGAGACGACCATAGGAAGCTCATCTTGACAGGAAAACAGGTGAAAAACCTGTAATTCAGCATTATTCATATACATCAACCCAACATTAAGCCTGAAGAATATCCAACCTGAGACCCACCTGATTTAGCGGCCGCCATGCACTCTCTGATATGTTTGCGGATATACTGAAGAACGTCTGCCTGACTTTCATGAATAAAAAAATGCTTTCCCTCGAATTTCATCATACTGAAACGCTCACCCGCCTGATCCTGCCAGGCCAGTAACTCTTCGCTGGTGATATCTTCGTCCCTGCCACTGATTACTACCAGTGGACACGAAAATTTGTTAACGGAGGGCGCATACGAATAATTTTTACAAAGTTCAAAATCGGCTCGAATAACCGGCAGTATCATCTCCATAAGCTCTTGATTATTGATGACCTCCTCCGGCATGCCGCCCAGTTTTTTCAAATGGGCGATGAGGTTATCATCAGTTTCCAGAGCCTCCAGATCTTCAATACATCGCTGTCGCTGCGTTGGTGCGGAGGTGCCCGACGCAATCAATGTAATAGGATCCGGAGCGCCTATCACAACTAACTGGCGCACCAACTCGAAAGCCAGAATTGCACCCAGACTATGCCCAAAAACCGCATAGGGTTGACCATTGATACGGCCACTGACATCGTCTGCCAGTTGGATCACCAACTCGGAAAAATTGGTTTGCAGTGGCTCATCCATGCGCATCCCCCTGCCCGGCAACTCCACCGGGCAGACCTTTATCCATGTCGGCAATTTCCGTTGCCACTGATAATAAACCGCTGAACTTGCACCGGAATATGGCAGGCAAAATAAGTTCATAGTGGACTGCTTCATCCAGCTGCAGATTCAGGCGCTGCTTCTTTGGATTTTTTCTTCAACGTTTTCTTTGATGAATTTTCCGAAGTTTCATTCAGTTCTGTCTCCTGCGCTTCCATCCACTGGCGTAAGCTCAAGGGACGCATATCCGTCCACACTTCCTCAATGTATGCCAGACATTCCTTTTTGTAACCGCTCTTGCCCGCCTTGCGCCAACCTTTAGGAATTTCCTTATAATCCGGCCAGATGGAATACTGTTCCTCATGGTTCATAACCACCTGAAAGATAATATCCTCGCGATCAAATACTGATGTCATCATAAGACTCCTATGTGGTATGCGTTTGGGGACATCTATTTAATCCTGCACGGCTCTGCGCGAGTGTTGCCGTTGTTCAGGGCAAGGCGACGAATGCAGCGAAATGACGAGTCCTTTTCAAATTCGTCAACACCGCACTGGACGGCGGCAACCCGCGCCCTTCGGGGGCTGCCGGATGATCTCGACTCGGTGTCGCCGACTTTTGACTTGACCCGTCAGGCCTGCAAGTCGGCTTCGTGATTCGAAACCATCCGGTGGCCCAGAGTGAGCACCGGATTAAATAGATGTCCCCGTTTGCTTTCTGTAATGCACTTATCAACTTCCAGTTAATAAACGAAAGAAGAAGAAGAAAAATTAGTGATCTAACGCAACGGCAACGGCCCGCGAAAAAATCTCCACCACCCGATCGATTTCTGCTGCGGTAATGATCAGTGGCGGCAGAAAACGCACCACACTGCCAAAACGTCCGCCGAGCTCCAGAATCAATCCGCGAACCAGACATTCCCGCTGGATCAGCGCAGCCAATTGTCCCGACGGTGGCGGATGTCCTTGAGCATCAGGCTTTCCACCCGGATCAACAATTTCTACGCCCACCATCAGACCACGCCCGCGAACATCACCCAACGACGGGCAAGTCGTTTGCAATTCCCGTAAGTGCCTTAGCAGGCGTTCTCCCATAGCGGCGGCGTGACTGGCAAGATTCTCCTGTGCCAGGTATTCCATCACCGCCGACCCTGCCGCCATCGCCATTTGATTCCCCCGAAAGGTGCCGGCATGAGCCCCTGGCTGCCATTGATCCAACTCTTCGCGATACACTATTACCGCCAGTGGCAGACTGCCACCGATTGCCTTGGATAACACCACCACATCAGGAACAATACCTGCCTGCTCAAACGCAAACATGGTGCCGCTGCGGGCAAAACCGCTTTGAATTTCATCGACAATCAAAGGGACTCCCGTCTCTTTCGTAATGCGCCGCAGCCCACGCAGCCACCCAATATCCGCCGGTATGACACCACCCTCGCCCTGAATCACTTCAATGATTACGCCCGCCGGCAGCGGCACGCCGCTTTCCGGATTCGTTAGTAGACTTTCAAGGTAGTGCAGGTTTGCCTTGATACCGGCCTCACCACCTAACCCAAACGGGCAGCGGAAGTCATTGGGATAGGGTAGAAACTGCACATTGTTACTCAATATCGCTGCCTGGGGATTCTTGGGCGCCAGATTCCCCATCAGACTCAGAGCACCCTGGCTCATGCCGTGGTAGGCTCCCTGAAATGACAGCATGGTGCTGCGCCCGGTGGCCGTACGCACCAACTTCAAGGCCGCTTCAACCGCGTCCGTTCCACTGGGACCGCAGAATTGAATCTTCGCTTGCGACCGAAATGAAGCAGGCAACAGGAAAAATAAATCCTGCACAAACTTATCTTTTACCGGTGTAGTGAGGTCTAGCGTCAGCAGAGGCAGACCGCTGTCCAATACCCCGCGGATTGCACTGATCACTGCCGGATGGTTGTGTCCCAGCACCAGCGCACCGGCGCCGGCCAGACAATCGATAAAGGTTCGCCCTTCTACGTCTTCCACATAAATGCCATGAGCTCTGGTTAGCGCCAGGGGAATGCGGCGAGGGTAGCTACGGGCATTGGATTCCTGCTGCTGCTGTCGCGCTAGTATTGGCGAGTCGTAGCTCAGTCGATATAAGTCAAGCGCTTCCTCGCTCTGCAGTTCAGCAACACTTTGTTCGATAGTCATGGCAGTGTTCTCCATTTAAAGACGGTTTTTATAAATCCCGTGCGACCCGGAAACCCAACCAGTCGCCCACCAGCTCATTGGGACGGCTATTACGGTTGCCAGAACGGGAAAATATCGGTGGTTCTATCCAGTCGTTTCCGCGCATCACCCGCCTGCTACAATTACCTTCCACCCAGGGACTACCGTCCGTAGGCGCACCCTCATAACTATCATTCACACAATCGGCTACCCGCTCATAGACATTGCCGTGCATATCAAAAACACCAAACTTGTTCGGAGGGAAGCTGCCAACTGGCGATGTATGCTCATAACCGTCAGCATCGCCATAGGTATTGGCATGCCGGTTAATCTGGTAAATGCCCTCTTTATCGAAGGGAAAAGGAAAGGGTCCCGTTGATCCCGCTCGGGCGGCGTACTCCCATTCCGCCTCACTCGGGAGCCGATAGGGTTTACCGGTTTTTTTCGCCAACCACGCTACGTAAGCTTCCACATCCGGGTAGGTCATACACACGGCGGGCTGCCTGGAGCCATAGAAATAAGAAGGCTTGCCATCGGTACAAGCACGCCCGGGACGGGTATCACCACTACGCCGGGGTGTGCCTGTTTCCTGAATAAAGACATCCCATTCGGCGGTGGTTACTTGATAGATGCCAATCGCAAAGGGGGCTTTAAACGTCACTTGCCGCTGGGGGCTTTCATCGGGTTGATAGCCTATCTCGTCCTCAGGTGCTCCCATGAGGTAGCTACCAGCTGGAAGGATGACCATTTCGGGACAGACGTTACAGTCTTTAAACAAGGTGCCGGGCTGTGGTGTATCTTTCGCGGCACTAACGGCCGCGCTTATCGAAAATGCCAACAGTGCCGCAATGACATAAACTCTTTTTTTATGAGACACATTTCTATGCCTCGCACTTTCACGGCCTGTGCTAAAACTGTTTCCTGAACATTTTTTCATAACTTTTCCTTACCCATGCACATCAATCCGCGTCCTATTCGGAACAGAAAACCTGTGAATGAATAGACTGGTGTAGTGGTAAGGAAACGATGCGCAATACAGAGAATTTAGGGCATCCATTCCCCTTCTATTTTTTTCTTTGCGTTATGCCTCCAGTTGTTCCATCAAGTTATTCAGCCGGTTGGCTTTTTCCTCAGTGATCGACGCATCCTCCAGCCCTTGAATAAACTCCGCCAGCGCTTCAACGGTATGGCATTCAAACATGGCTCGCAGTGGCACACCTTTGTGTAATGTTTTCTGCACCCGTGAGGCAATTTGCGTAGCGAGTAATGAGTGCCCTCCTAATTGGAAAAAATTATCCTGGATACCCACACGCTCCACCTTCAACACATCGGCCCAGATGTCTGCCAGCTGCTCTTGCAGTGGATCGCGTGGCGCCACATAGGTTTGTACCTGCAACTTGCCAATATCCAATGGCGGCAATGCCTTGCGATCCAACTTGCCATTGGCATTACGGGGCATCTGTGGCAGTAGCTGCCAGTAAGCGGGCACCATATAATCAGGCAGGTACGCGACGAGCCGTGATTTGCATCCTTCAATCAATTCGGCTTGCACTTCCTGTGATTCTGACCAGGTTTGGACGGATGTCAGATAGACAACCAGATAATTGCCGTTCGGCCCGGATTGCACCGTCACGGCAACCTCACGCACTAAGTCCATATCGAGCAGACAGGATTCAATCTCACCCAGCTCAATACGAAAACCGCGGATTTTCACCTGATGGTCGGCGCGCCCCACGTACTCTAGCAGGCCATCCGCGCGGCGGCGGGCAAGATCGCCGGTACCGTACAGCCGCTCGCCAGTACCGTCGAACGGATTGGGCACAAAAGCGCGCGCGGTGCGCACCGGATCGGCAAGATATCCCCGACCCACGCCAGTGCCCGCCACGTACAGTTCACCCACTGAACCGATCGGTGTCAGGGCAACGTCTTCATCGAGCAGGTATAGCCGGTTGTTATCCGTGGGGGAGCCAATCGGCAGATAGCTGCCCGTGGCCGATGCCTCGGTCACCGTGAAAAAAGCCACATCATCCGAGCACTCTGCAGGGCCGTAGGCATTGACCAAACCGATATCCGGGTAATGCTCCAGCCACCGTTTGGCCAGGGTTGGCGGCATCGCCTCCCCGGTCGGCAGCATCCAGCGTAAACCGGGCAGCGGTCGCTGCTCCTCCTCCAGCATACTTTGAATCAGCGACGGTACACTCTCCAATACCGTGATCTGTTCTTCAACCACATGCGTCATCAACGCCGTGGGGTTATGGGCAATGTCGCTGGGCACAATGGCAACGCGTCCGCCAAACAGAGGCGCTGCGAGGAACTGCCAAACGGAAATATCGAAACACTGAGAGGCGGTCTGGGCAATCACATCGCGCTCATCCAGATCCAGGTACGGCACCTTGCTCAACTGGTTATTGAGCATACCGCTCTGGGTTACCATCACACCTTTGGGTTTGCCGGTGGAGCCGGAGGTGTAAATTACGTAAGCGAGGCTGTCCGCGCTGCCATAGATGCCCAAATTGTGGTCGGGTATCGAGTCCTGCTGGGTATCCTCCCATATCAACAGTATTGGACGATTATGCTCCGGGCAGAGAGCAAGCACGTCGTTTCCAAGATCGACATGATTTTGCGCACAAACCAAAATGGGGGAGCGGCTCCTGGCCAACATATCGGCCAAGCGTTGCACGGGGTGCACGGGGTCCAGGGGCAAATAGGCGGCCCCGGCTTTGAAGGAGCCAATCATCATGCCCACTAGCGGCAGGCCCCGTTCGGCGAGCAGCGCCACCGGTTTGTCCACCAGCTTGCCTGTCCCCTGATGCGCTCCCTTCTCCTTAAAACCGGGTGCCAGCAGCGCGTGGCCCAATCGATTGGCATAGCGATTCAGCTCCCCGTAGCGCCATAGCTCCCCTCGATAACTGGCCACGACCGTGTCGGGGTGCATGGCGACCTGCGCATCGAACAGACGAATATAACTGTCCAACGGGTAGTGGTGTTCGCTGTTATTGCAATCGTTGAGCAGAAAGGTCCTTTCCTGCGGACCGATCAGCGCTATGTTTCCTAACGTACTATCGAAGCCGTCAACCAAAGCCAGCAGCAGACGCTGGAATTCATCCAGTATTGCCTCCACGGTAGCGCGCTCAAAATAACGCTGGTCGTAGGAAATATGCAGCCCCAATCGATCTCCAGGGTAGCAGACTGCCGTCAGTGGGAAGTTGGTATGGGTACGCCCGGAATCGGAGCTGGCATTGAACTGCCGTGCCCGATCCAGCACCGATACTTCCACTGGCGCGTTCTCGAACACGAACAGGCTATCAAACAGCGGTTCGCCTTTGGGAACCTCACTACAATGCTGGATATCTACCAGCGACAGGTGTTCGTGATCGCGCAGTTCCAGATTGTGAGCCAGTATTTGTTGCAGCCAGTCACCAACAGCACAGTCCTCGCCGAGGTCGGGGAACCTGACCCGCAGTGGAATACTGTTGATAAACAAGCCCACCGTTTGCTGCAAAGCTGGCAAATGCGTGGGCCGCCCCGCCACCGTAACCCCGAACAGCACGTCGCGCTGGCCGCTGAGCCGACGCAGTACCAGCGCCCAGGCGGCCTGGGCAAAGGTATTGACCGTTAACTGCTGTTGCCGGGCCAGAGTTTGCAGTTGCTGACTGGACTCCGCACTGAGGTGACTGTAGCAATCCCCCACCTGCATACCACCACTATCACCAGCATGTTCCCGCAATAGCGGCCGGTCGCTGGCAATCTGCGTAGGTGCATCGAAGTCACTCAAGGTTTTCCGCCACCACTGGCGACTGATCTCCAGATCCTGTTGATTCAGCCAGGCGATATAGTCGCGATAAGGAGGCGCTGGCGGCAGTGCCGGATCACGGCTTTCCAGCAACGCACTGTAGATGGCGAAAAAGTTCTCGATCAACAGCGAGCGGCACCAGGCGTCGATCAAAATATGGTGATTGCTCATCAGGAACCAGTAACGCGCTTCATCAATGCGGATCAGCCGCAAGTGAAACGGCGGTGCGTTGAGCAAGTCGAAGCCAGCCTCCCGCTCGGTTTTCAGCAAAACCTGTAAGCGTTGTTCATTATCGGCTTCCGATGAATCCCGCCAGTCCAAATAATCCACCGGCGCAGGCCAGGATTTGTGAACGATCTGCACCATAGCTTCACCGGCATTCCAGCTGAACGAGGTGCGCAACGCCGAGTGGCGGTCCACCACCGCCTGCCAGGCGGCGGCAAACTGTTCCGGGTCGAGCGGACTGTCGATGCGGTAGCGGTCCTGCATGTAATAGATGCCGGTACCCGGTTCCAGCAGTGTGTGAATCAGCAGCCCTTCCTGCATCGGCGTCAGCGGATAGATATCCTCGACCTGCGCCGCCGGGATCGGCAGGGTATCGAGTTGCGCCTGGGAGAGTTGTGCCAGCGGAAAATCCGACGGTGTCAGTCCACCTGCATGCTCATCCAAGCAAAGATCGATAAGCGCATTCAGCTCATTGAGATAGTCCTCCGCCAGCCCAGCGATAGTCTCCTCGCGGTAGCGTGCCGCGCTGTAGGTCCAGCGCAACACCAATTCGCCACCCTGTACCTGACCATCGACACTGATATCGCTAGGCAGTGGCGCCTCGGGATCGCGGTTGCCGGCCTCCGGGGTACCAGCCCAGTGGAACAGTCCATCACGGTCCACGCCCTGATCGATCTGGCCCAGGTAGTTAAACGCCAACGAAGGCGCGGGCAGCACGGCCATGGCCTCCCGCACCCAGCCGGCAGTCAGATAACGTAACGGTCCGTAACTCTGCGCCCGCAGTTGGATGGCCCTCAGGTGTTCCTTGATGCCTTTGATGGAGGCCGCCCTGTCAGCCATATCCGGTATCAGCCGGACGGGATAAGCGGTGGTCAGCCAACCAAGGGTTCGGGTCAGATCCAGAGTTTCTTCTAATGTTTCCCGACCATGGCCTTCCAATTGAATCAGGGCCGATTCCTGTCCCGACCAGCAACACAGCGTGCGGGCCAAAGCCGTCAGCAACAGGTCATTGACTTGCGTTCGATAAGCGATGGGAGCACGTTGCAACAGTGCTTGGGTTTGTTCAGCGCCCAAGCGAATCGTTACCGTCTTAGCCTCCCATTCCAGATTTTCACCTAAGGGGAAATCACAGGGTAACGCGTAATATTCCCTGGATGGGTGCTTCTGGGATTGGTTAATATCAAACTGAAGTAACTCCCCCTCTCCGACTGACACCACATCTGGCGCTTCCGCTAAATCCAGCTCCGTTTGCCACCATGCCAGCGCTTCGGGCACGGCGTCACTGTCCGCAAAACGGTACAAATGCGCAGCCCAGTCACGGAATGCGGTGGTTTTGGCAGGCAACTGAACCGACTGACCCGCTTGCAACTGCCGATAGGCAGACTGCAGATCATCGGCCAGGATACGCCAGGACACACCGTCCACCACCAAATGATGGATCACCAACAGCAGTCGCTGGTCGCCGTTTTCTGCGTTGAATAATACCCCCCTCAACAGTGGTCCGTGTTGCAGATCCAGACTGCGCTGAATGGACTCCAACTCTGCTGAAGGCTCGGCAAGGCCATTCACACTTTTCACCTGCAGCAATCGGGGGGTACCTCCGCAGAGGTCATCGGATACTGCGTACTCGGCTTGCCAGGATTTGCCCTCCTGAGTAAACCGCAAACGCAACGCGTCGTGGTGTTCTATTACCTGTTGCAGCGCCTGTTCCAATAAGGACGGCTCGACCGGCACATTGAAGTCCAGATACACCGCCTGATTCCAGTGCTGCGGATTCGGCATATTGAGCGCGAAAAACCAATGCTGGATTGGCGTCATGGGTGATGGGCCAACCAGAAAACCCTGATCAGCCACGGGTGCTGCTATCGATGAATCCGTGTTCTCTTTAACAACGGAGGCAAGAGAACGTACAGTCTGATACTGGAACAGATCCTTGGCTTTAAAGTTCATCCCCCGCTGACGGGCGCGACTGACCACCTGGATGGAGAGAATTGAATCCCCGCCCAGTTCAAAAAAATTGTGGTCCAACCCCACCGCCGGTACGTTTAATACCTCACTCCACACTTGTGCCAACGCTCGCTGCAGGTCACTTTCCGGCGCGACGTATTCTCGGGTCATAGTCATATCCGGTGTCGGCAGTGCGCGGCGATCCAGCTTGCCATTAGGGTTAAGTGGTAGCCGATCCAGAATTATCAGTTGCGCTGGCACCATATAATCCGGCAGCTGCCGCTGGAGGTAGGCTTTCACGTCCGCTCTGAGTGCCTCTGGATCACTACAGGCTTGCTGCCCACTGATATAAGCCACCAGTTGCTTGTGACTACTCTCACCTAACGCCAGTACCGCCGCTTCCACCACACCGGGCGCACCCAGCAAGCAGGCTTCAATCTCACCCAATTCGATACGAAAGCCGCGAATCTTGACCTGATCGTCGCCGCGCCCCATATATTCAGCCAGGCCATCGTCGGTCAGACGCGCCAGGTCACCAGTGCAATACAAACGACCACCCACCGCAAAGGGATCGGGTACAAAGCGCTCCGCAGTAAGATCCATTCGACCATGGTAACCACGCGCCAGACCGGCCCCGCCCACGTACAGCTCACCGGTAGCTCCCGGTGGCACCGGCAACAGGTTTTCATCAAGAATATAGGCGACGCGTTCACCCACTGCCCGGCCGATTGGTGCGCTGGACGCACCCTGCCGGGGTGGCCCGCTGACCTGCGCCGCCAGCGGCATCACCACCGTCTCCGTAGGGCCGTAGGCATTGAAAAACCGCTCCGGCTGAAAGGCCCGGTGAATGACCTGCCAATGCTCACCGCTCAGTGCCTCACCGCCGGTGATACACAATCGCACTGACGATGACGTACACCCTTCGGCCCGGTTACGATCAATCACCCATTGAGCCAATTGGCTGCCGTAACTGGGAGTAAGCCCGAGAATGGTAACACCGTGCCGGTCGATTAACGGCGCAACCTCTTCCACCGCCCACTGCCCCTGGCCGCGCAGCACTACCCGGGCACCACATAGCAATGCCGTTAGAAGTCGTTCGCTGGCGGCGTCGAAATTGATGGAATAAAAGTGCAACTCGCAATCATCGGCACGCATGCCAAAGGTATCAATGACCACCCGACAGTGCATGGCCAGCGGTCCGTGGTCGACGACCACCCCCTTCGGTTTGCCGGTGGAGCCGGAGGTATAGATCAGGTAGGCCTGATGGTGAGGTTCGGTGATATCCTCAGGCGGCGTGTCCGGGCAGTCGGCGAGAACGGCGCCGTCGTCCTCCAGGCACCAGCGACGTACGCCCGCGGACAACTCGCCAATACTTTCGAACAAGTCGCGGTAACCCAGCAGCATGGTGATGCCGCTGTCTTCGACCATGTAGCGCAAGCGGGCGCGGGGATACTCCGAGTCCAACGGCACATAGGCCGCCCCCGCCTTGAGGATGGCCAGCAGGCCGATCACCATATCGAAAGAACGCGGCAGGGCCAGCCCCACCCGCTGCTCCGGTTGCAGGCCCTGGTCACGCAGCCAGTGGGCTAATTGGTTGGCACGGCGATCCAGCTCACCATAGCTGAGAGTGTCGCCGTTAACGATCAGGGCGATGGCTTCTGGCCCGGCAGCGGCTTGCTCGGCAAACCAGCGGTGCACCGGTGCTGGCTGAGCCTGCACGGACTCGGTGTCACCCTCTGCCGGGGCGGGTGGCGGATTCAGGCTGGCCAGCACCCGCGCTTGTTCCGCACTATCGAAAAGCGGCAACGAAGCAACTGGTTGATGCGGGTTGGCAATCAGTGCCCTCAGTAGATGCTGCCAGTGATCGGCCATAGCAGCGATACGCGGTTCATCAAACAGATCGCGGCTGTAGGTCAAGCAGCAACCCAGGCGACCATCAAGGTCGGTCACCTCCAGGTTGAGATCAAACTTGATCGCCCTGGCGTCGTTGACCAGATACTCGACGGTCATACCGGCCAGTTCACGGGTCTGCTGGAACTGCCAGCGCTGCACGTTGCACATCACCTGAAACAGCGGGTTATAGGCGGCGCTGCGGGGTGGCTGCAGGGCATCCACCAACTGATCGAAAGGCAGGTCCTGGTGGGATTGCCCCTCGATCACCGTGCGCCGCACCTGATCCAGCAGCGCCGATACGGTCATCTCGCCGCGCAGCTGACAGCGCAGCACCTGGGTATTGAGAAAGGCGCCGATCAGCCCCTCGCTCTCGGGGCGGATACGGTTGGCCACCGGCACGCCGATACGAAGGTCGGACTGGCCGCTGTAACGGTAGAGCAGCACCGCCAGGGCCGCGGTTACCGTCATAAACAGGGTGGTACCGCGGGCAGCATTAAAGGCATGGACGCGGGTGGCGAGGTCGTCGGGCAGGTCGAAGCGATACAGTCCACCGCGATGGCTTTGCACCGGTGGCCGGGGTCGATCGCTGGGCAATTCCAGCAGCGGATGCTCATCGCCCAGCTGCCCGCGCCAGTAGTCGAGCTGGCGTTCGCCCTCGCCGGATTCCAGCCAGCGCCGCTGCCAGACACTGTAATCCAGGTATTGCACCGGCAGCGGTTCCAGCGGCGAGGGTTTGCCGTCGATAAATGCTTCGTACAGCACGGCCAACTCACGGGCGAAGATATCCATCGCCCAACCCTCGGTGACGATATGGTGCAAGGTCAGCACCAGGTAGTGCTCTTGCTCGCTGAAGGTCACCAGATGGGCGCGCAGCAAAGGCCCCCGTTCCAAATCGAAAGGTTGGTGAGCTTCCTGTTCCGCCAGCGCCATCAACCAGGGTTGCCGCTCAGCAGCGTCCATCTGGCCAAGGTCGTGCCGGATCAATTCGACGCTGGATACGTCGTTAACCTGCTGTACCGGCACCCCATCAACTTCTGGGAAGGTAGTACGCAGGGTTTCATGGCGTTCGATCAGCGCCTGTAGCGCAGCATCCAGCACATCGACATTCAGTCCGCCGACAAAACGCGCCATACCACCCACGTTATAAGCGGGGCTGTCCGGTTCCAGTTGCCACAGGAACCACAAGCGCTGCTGGGAAAATGACAGGGACACCGGCTGGCTGCGATCCACCGCCTCAATCGGCGGTTGACGGTTAATGTCCCCGGCCTGTCTGGCACGTTCCACCCAATCAGCAAAATCTTTCAATTGGCTAGCTTCGAACAGGGCGCGCAGGGGTAATTCCACATCACAGCGCTGGCGGGTACGGGCGACGATTTGTGTGGCCAGCAGGGAATGTCCGCCGAGTTCAAAGAAATCATCCGCCAGACCGATGCGAGGCAGATCCAGAACCTCCTGCCAAATGGCTGCGAGCTGTTGTTCTGTCGGTGTGACCGGCGCGATGTACTCACGCTGCTGCCAGGTAGGCTCCGGGAGGCGCTGGTAATCCAACTTGCCACTGGGCAACAGGGGCATTTCTTCCAGTTCGATCCACTGCGCTGGTACCATATATTCCGGTAGAGCTTGTCGCAGTTCTGCGCGCAGGGTATCTGGATCAAAACAGGTATCTGCACCGGGCACCAGAGTGCCAGCTTCCAAGGTGTAATACGCCAGCAGTTGCTGATCGCCATTGGTACGGGCATGTACACGCACTGCCGCCTGTTGAATGGCAGGCAGTTGGCATAACCGGGCTTCGATTTCGCCGGGTTCAATCCGGAAACCACGCAGTTTCACTTGGCTGTCCAGACGCCCAAGGAATGCCAAGCTGCCATCGTCGAGCCAACGCACACTATCCCCTGAACGATACAGACGGGCTCCGATCTCCCCGTCTACCGTATAGGGATCAGGCACAAACTGCAGCGCCGTTTGCCCCGGGCTACCCAGATAACCGCGCGCCAAACCCGCTCCACCAATACACAATTCCCCAGCAACGCCAAGAGGCACTTGTGTGAACTCCCCGTCCAGCACCCGGCAACCGGTATCAGACAGTGGTCGGCCTATGGGAGAGACTTCGCCGTCTTGCTCCCGACACCACCAATACGTAGCATTGATCGCCGTTTCTGTCGGGCCATAACGGTTATGCAAGGTGACGCGTGGCAGAACTTCCAGCACACGGTCCCGCAGGGCTGGTGACAACACCTCCCCACCGGAAAACAACAATCGCAACGAGCAGCAATCTTTCACACCGGCTTGTTCGATAAAAGCCTGCAACAGTGACGGCACAAAATGCAGTACGGTCACGCCCTGCTCTATCACCCACTCCAACAGGCGTTGCGGATCACGCTGTTCACCCGGTGCCGAAAGAACCAACCGTGCTCCAGCCAGCAGAGGCCAAAAGCATTCCCACACCGACACATCGAAGGTCAGTGGCGCCTTTTGCAGCAGTACATCGGTTTTCTTCAGTTTATAGGTGGCCTGCATCCAGGCCAGGCGTGTCTGTAAGGCGCCATGACTGACGCCAACTGCCTTGGGCCGGCCGGTGGAGCCGGAGGTGTAAATAACATAGGCCAGATTGTGATCGTGAATGGGGACTACAGGTGCGCTGGCTGGCCAAGCGTTCAGGTCGAGTGCGAAGAGATCAATAGTCTCAACACCACTATTCCCAACGCTATCCATCCCCTCCGGCAAAGCACCGGTGGTGATCAATTGTGTTGCTCCTGCATTGGTTAACATCTCATTGAGCCGGGCAGCCGGGTAATCGCCGTCCAACGGCACATAGGCGCCGCCAGCTTTTAGAATGCCCAAGATCGCGGTCAGCATGGGCGGTGATCGCTCGATCAACACTCCCACGCAGACATCCGGCCCGACACCACGACTGCGCAGGCAATGGGCCAGGCGGTTGGCGGCATCGTGCAACTGCCGGTAACTGATACTACCCCCGATCCACTGCAACGCCGTTTGCCCGGCATTGTGAACCCCATCCTGCTCCAGCCATTCAAGTAAACCACCTTCAGCCTTTTCTGTTTCCTTTTCTCTATTTTCCCAAGACGACAATTGTTGACATTCAGCGACACTCAATAACGCAATATCGGCGATGGCCTGTTGCGGATCACTGACTACCTGTTGCAGCAGGCACTGGAAATGTTCCGCCATACGAGCGACGACGGATGCGTCAAACAATGTCTCGGCGTAGTCCCAGGACAACAGCAAGCTCCCATGTTCGTCCTCCTCCGATTGCAGTTGTAAATCGCACTTGGCATGGCGGCTGTGCCAGGGCAGTTCCTCCACCTGCAACCCGGGCATAGCGCATGCGGTCGACGCATCCCGCTGCTGGTGGTTGAACATCACATTGAATAAAGCTGTCTGCCCCAGCGCCTCGGCCAACTGATCAAAGGGAAGATCCTGGCTTGCCTGTGCAGCCAGTGCGCAGGCTTTCACACCGGCCAAGACCTCGGTGAAGCTCTTCCGCGGCGCCAGTTCACCTTGCAATACCAAGGTGTTGACGAAAAAGCCCACAATCTGCTGAATCTCCCGACGGTGGCGATTGGCGCTGGGGACGCCGATGCGAAGCGTGTGTTCGCCGGTATAACGGAACAACAGCGCCTGAAACGCCGCCAGCAGCACCGTAAAGAGGGTGGTACTTTGCTGTTCGGCCAGGGTGTGAAGACCAGCGGCCAGTGAACTTTCAAGGCTCACACATAAACGCGCCGCCGTCGCGGGTTCGTCCCGGCGGTCGTCGACATGCTCACCCATACGCCGTGTCGGCAGGGGCAATGGCGAACACTCCCCGCCGAGCTGTTCCAGCCAGTACGCCCGCTGTAATTCCACCTCGTCGGAAGAAGCCAGCCACTGCCGTTGCCACTCGGCATAGGCGCCATAACTGACCGGTAATGCCGGTAAAGCGTCGGCCTTTCCTTTTTGACAGGCGGTGTACAACCGGACCAGCTCCGACATCAGAATCGTGGCG
Source organism: Oceanobacter antarcticus (assembly GCF_044962685.1). NCBI lineage: Bacteria > Pseudomonadati > Pseudomonadota > Gammaproteobacteria > Oceanospirillales > Oceanospirillaceae > Oceanobacter > Oceanobacter antarcticus. Next base: position 2,884 of record NZ_JBBKTX010000035.1, on the reverse strand, counting down.
GACCAGCCATCCACGGCGATATGGTGGAAGGTGACCAATAGTTGGTATTCGTTGTCACCTAGCCTTAACAGGGTGACCCGCAGTACGGGGCCGGTTTCCAGGTCGAATGGAGCCAGCGCTTCCTCGTCTCGGTATCTGGCTGCCATAAGCTCGCGCTCGGACTCAGGCAAGTGGGTCAACTCGATCTCTCGCACCGGAACGTCCAGTTGTTCGCTCACGGTTTGAAAAGGTACGCCGTCACGTTCGCCAAAGCGGGCACGGAGACTGTCATGACGCCCCACCAGGGTTTGTAACGCCTGCCGCAGAACAGCTTTATCCAACTTGCCGCGCAAACGCAGGCCACCCGGCACATGGTAAGCGGCGCTGTGGGGATTGAGTTGCCAGAGAAACCATAACCGCTGCTGTCCCGGTGACAACACGCATTCGGTCTGCCCGTCCGGGAGCGGCGGTATACGCTGGGCAACGGTATCCCCGGCGGACACCTGTTCGACCACCCTGGCCGTAAACGCATCGAGTGCAGGCGCCTCAAACAGGTGCCGGACATCCACGGACACGCCCAGGCGCTCCTGTAACAGGCCGACCATCTGCAGCGCCCGAATCGAGTTACCACCATTGACAAAGAAATGGGCATCGGCGGGCAGTTGCTCCACCGCCAGACTCTCGCACCAGGTGGCCCGGATCACCTCCCCATACTGCGAGGCATCGGCAACCGGATCGTCAGACTTTACCGCGGGGGCGTCCTGTGGGTTCTGTGGGTAGAGGGCATAGGCATCCAGGCTGCCGTCCGCCACACCGGCGCGGCAGGCGGAACGCTGTAGTTTGCCGCTGGAGGTTTTGGGCAGCGCACCGGGGTTGAGCAGGGTCACCTGTTGCGGTGCCTCCTGAAACACCTCGGCCACCGCCTGCCGGATGCTGTCGATGAGAAACTGGGCCGGCACCAGTTTTTGTAGTTTGCGGCTTACCTCCGCCGCGATCCCTATTCCTTCCACCCCTTTGAGTTCGACCGCATAGGCCGCCACCCGCCCCTTGCGGACGACCTCTACCTCGTCTTCCACCGTGCGCTCGATATCCTGGGGGTACAGGTTGTGCCCACGCACGATCAGCATGTCTTTCAGACGCCCGGTGATGAACAATTCGCCGTCGTGCAGAAAACCCAGGTCGCCGGTGCGCAGCCAAACCCGACCATCCGCCTTCACGAAAGTTTTGGCGGTAGCTTCTGGATTACGCCAATAACCGCTGGCGATACCCGGACCGGCAGTCCAGATCTCACCGACCGTGCTTTCAGGCAACTCGACCAGACTGTCCGGCTCAACGATACGGATTGCCTGTCCCGGTTGATGACGGCCACAACCGACCAAGGTCGCGCTGTTTTCCCGTACCACTCCCATTTCTGGGCCCGGCATCGTGTTTAGCACCACCTCGTTGCGCGCCAACGCTTCCCGATCCACGCTCAGAATTGTCGGGCTTAAATTCCGCTGGCCACTGGTGACATAAAGAGTGGCTTCGGCCAGTCCATAGCAGGGAAAGAACTTATCGGCCTGGAAGCCACAGGCGATGAACCTGTCACTGAACAGTTGCAGGCTGTCCTTACGAATCGGCTCGGCGCCGGAGAACGCCACTTTCCAGCAGTCCAAATTCAATGTTTGCAAAGCTCTATCGGGAATCCGCTCCGCGCACAGCCGGTAGGCAAAATCCGGCCCGCCGCTGACAGTGCCGCCATAACGACTGATCGCCTCCAACCAGCGTACCGGCCGAGCCAGGAAATAGCCCGGCGACATCAACACACAAGGGATGCCACTGAAAATGGATTGCAGCAGCGAGCCGATCAAGCCCATGTCATGGTAGAGCGGCAACCAACTCACAATGACATCGTCGTCACCAATGTCGAAACTCTGACGAATCATCCATTCATTGGTCACCAGATTGTGATGGCTGACCTGTACGCCTTTGGGTTGAGCGGTGGATCCGGAAGTGTATTGCAGGAAGGCCATATCATCAGGATTAACGACTAGCTCCTGCCACTGCTCCGCAACGGCGCTCTCTAGGGTATCGACACACAACCACTTGGGTGCTGTCTCACCAAAATCCGTTATAAACGGTTGGCCGGCGGCTCGCAACGGCTCATACAAGGTCGAATCCGTCAGCAACAAGCGGGGACGAGCGTCTTCGATAATCGACAGCAATCGCGCCAGGTGTTGGGGTCGCGTGGACTCCGGTGGATAGGCCGGCACGGCGATCACCCCGGCATACAAGCAACCGAAGAATGCCGCCACGTAATCGACACCACTGGGAAACAACAGGATGACCCTGTCGCCCGGCTCCGCGATAGTTTGTATCACAGCGGCTATGGTGCGTGCCCGCTGATCCAACTCGTCGTAGCTGATCGTTATGTCTTCGTCGCCCCGATCACCCAGGAAATGCAGAGCACTGCCCTCGGGTTTAAGTACCGCTTTCTCTCGCAGCGCATGCACCATTGAAAGCGGCATTGTGAATAAGTCCGTCATACATCCACCCTGTGTAGGCTGCTTGACCCTTCAGGAGTGACTCAGACGCCACAACCACTGGCGAACCTATCTATCGCAGGTACCTGGCTCGGCAAGTCAAGCTATTGATTTAATTCCGTGGGGCGTTGATGCCATCGCAGCAATAACTGCAGCTGGAGCATCGACACCCTGACTATGCACAGGTAACGAAAACGGAAGGGAAATAATTAGTGATTGCAGGCCGCGGGAAATAATAAGTGCGGATAACCGCGAGTCACGCCCTAGTGTCCCTTAACAAAAATAAATAGAATTTATATGAGTGGTTATAGTCTACTTTGAGGAGTGCATTTTCAGGCAGAGGCAAACCATGGGACGACCAGTCAAAGTGCTCGACATCACTG
>NZ_JBBKTX010000034.1:0-41878 GCF_044962685.1 Oceanobacter antarcticus | reverse complement strand
GTTCCATTTCGACCAGTTCCAGCATCTCTGCGTATTCTTCTGAGTCTGCGCCACCGCAGTCTTCAGCCAGCAGGTCGGCCTTGTTCAGGAATACCAGGATGTAAGGGACACCTACCTGACGAGACAGCAGGATGTGTTCACGAGTCTGCGGCATTGGGCCGTCAGTGGAACCACATACCAGGATCGCTCCGTCCATCTGCGCAGCACCGGTGATCATGTTTTTCACATAATCCGCGTGTCCTGGGCAATCTACGTGCGCGTAGTGACGGTTTGGAGATTCGTACTCAACGTGAGAAGTTGAGATGGTGATACCGCGCTCACGCTCTTCTGGTGCGTTGTCGATACCGTCGAATGCAACGGCTGCGCCGCCCCATACTTCAGCACATACGCGAGTCAGAGCCGCAGTCAGAGTGGTTTTACCATGGTCAACGTGACCAATAGTACCTACGTTTACGTGGGGTTTGGAACGTTCAAACGTTGCCTTAGCCATGACCTTCTCTCTCTTACGTGGTAGTAGATTTCAGACCGACAGATGCACAAAAAGGCAGGCATCAGCCCACCTTTCTGCAATTTAATTCAATGGTGCTGATACCCAGAATCGAACTGGGGACCTCATCCTTACCAAGGATGCGCTCTACCGCCTGAGCTATATCAGCAAAACTAGTAATCTGGAGCGGGTAGCGGGAATCGAACCCGCATCATCAGCTTGGAAGGCTGAGGTTCTACCATTGTACCATACCCGCGAACCTTCAGGCCGAAACCGGAACCACAGGCCTCGCTCCTGTCAAATCATCGACATTGCGTTGATTCTGAATATTGGTGGTGGGGGCTGGATTCGAACCAGCGAAGCTTTCGCGTCAGATTTACAGTCTGATCCCTTTGGCCGCTCGGGAACCCCACCGAAGTGGCGCGTAATATATGACTGCACCCCAGAGCTGTCAACACTTTTTGTTATTTACATCATTTTTTTTGTTGATTCCGGTTATGACGGGCGAGCGTTATCACTCGCACTGGCTCATTTGCCAGGAGACACCGCGATCATCCGCCATGACTCGCTGCCGCAAGCGCTCACCAAATTCATCCATCACCGGGACTTCAAACCAGAACTCTTCTGCGATGTCCCGAACCTCCCGAACAGCAACCGGGATAGCGTATTTTTTCACCCGCTCCACCAACTGTTCCGCAGACTCACGCTGACGGAACAGTCCCAGCGAAACCCCCTCGGACAGCTCACCCTTGGTGATGATGTAACTATCGATGCCACGGCGCTGTAATTCCTTCAGCACCCGGATTGCCGCATCCCGGCTGGCACGCGGTGGTACATGCACCCAGAATTCACGCGGTTCCCCGCCGGGCAATTCTGTTTTGGTCGTTCTACCGGCCATCCCCAGCGCTTCAGCCCGAGCCCGAGCATGGCGTGCATCCAGCTCATCCTGATAAGGGCCGAGCACAAAACAGCGTTTGGTACCCTTATTCATCCGGCTCTGTGAGTCCTTCGCCTTGGGCAGTGTGACCGCCGCCTCCGACACCAGCGTCAGTCGTTGCCCTGACGCAATTTCAAGGTCTGCAGACGTATTAACCGGCGTTGGTGATTGCTGTTGCCAGTAAACAATCAAAGCCAGCAGGTTGCCTGCTACCAGGCAGAAAAATATCCAGCGCATAAGGTATCCAGTCCGTCAAAGATAAGCTCAGGCCAATAAGGCACGTCCATTGCTACAGCCAGCCACTCGCCATCACCACCGGTAAACAAGGGGACATAGCCGGTAAAGTCATCCAGCACACTACGAACAAAAGCAATCTGCTGGCGCCGGATCCCGGCGGTGACACATTGCACAGTATCACGGCCTGGTTGCAGTTGTTCGCTGGCAACCTCGTCCTGATAAGGGCGTACGCGTTCGGTATTTTGCCAGAGTGCCTGCTGTGCCAATGTGAGTCCCGGCACAATAAAACCACCTTCATGCTGATTGTCTGACGACAGAAAATCAACGGTCAGGGCAGTCCCCGCATCAACGACCAACAAATCGGCATCACTATGCTTGCGAGCTCCCAGCATCGCCAACCAGCGGTCGACGCCAAGCCGCTCAGGATGGGAGTAACAATGCCGAAAGTGGTCATGGTCAAGCAGCGGGTGCGACAGCCAGACCAGCCGCTCAGCAAACTGCTGATGCAGTTGTCGGTGCAAACCGGGATTATCATGAACACTGGCAACCAATGCCCGATCAACGGCCGGCCATTGCTGGGCAGCGACATCGGCATGGGCACAGCCGCCACGATGAACAGCGCCATCATCGCCTTGATAGCGCCATTTTATACGGGTATTCCCCGCATCAATTAACAGGACGGACACTCAACTCTCCTGCGATGACCACTTCAATACCGCGCGTGGTTTGCAGCAGCAATTCCCCTTTGCGATTCACACCCTTGACCACACCGTGGCGGGGTTCGGCAATTCCGCTCAACACAACATCCTTGCGATAAAAAATATCTCGCTCAGCCCAATAAGTCATCCATGGGCCAAAGCCTTCACGCTGGAATTCATCCACCGCCCAGTTCAGCTGTTGCAGCAGGGTGGCGGCAACGGTGTTTCGCGACAAATTGGGGCGATATTGGCGCAACGCCGTCCAGGGCTGCTCGATACGTTCGGCATCCTGTTCACTCAATGCCAGATTAAGGCCGATGCCGATAACAATCTGGCAAAATCCAGGTTGCGTCTGACACCCTTCCAGCAAGATACCGGCAACCTTCTTGCCATCGATATACACATCGTTAGGCCATTTCAGCCCAGCACCATCAATACCCAGAGCTACCAGCGCCTTTTCCAGCGCAATGGCGATCATCAAGCTGAGGCCCTCCTGCTCCGCCAGAGTACCTGGCAAGGTCACCAGCAACGACAGATAGATATTTTTGCCAAATGGACTCACCCAATGACGGCCACGCCGGCCGCGACCATTGTGCTGTTTTTCGGCCAGTACGGCATAACGTTTACCCAGATGATCGGGCGCTCGTTCAAATAACCAGCTATTGGTGGAGTCCACATCCAGCAAGATATCAAGACGATCCAGCCGGATAGCAAGCTGGGCTTCAATCGCCGCCTGATCAAGTAATTCGATGGCATCCTGCAGACGGTAGCCCTTGCCCTTGACGGAAGAATATGGAATATCCAGCTCGTCCAGCTTCTTCATCTGTTTCCATATGGCGGCCCGACTGACCCCCAGTACTTGCCCCAGATCGTCCCCGGAATGAAAACGACCATCGGACAGTAATGCCAGTAACTGACTGAGCATTGGCACGAACTCCGGCTAAATAACGCAGCGACTATAGCAGAAGGGATCATCTATTTAATCCTGCACAGCTCTGCACGAGTAATAGATGATCCCAGAAGATTCGCAGCGCCAGCACGCTGACCCACACAGAGAAGCAAGACGGACAAGCAGAAAAGCAGAACCAGACCGGAATCGGTCTGGTGACAGGGGAAACAACGACTCAGAACGAAACCGTAAGTCCCAGCGACGCGCCTCTACCAGGCTGAGGGAATTGGTCTTTCACATAGGAGGTATGGTAGCGAACCGTTTCATCCAACAGGTTGCTACCCTTCAGATCCACTTGCCAGCGCCAGTCTGTTAGTTGTGCAGCATAACCAACACCAGCATTCAGCAAGGTAAAGGCGGCGGTAGCGGTTTCACTGAGACCACTGCTCTCCGTTTCATACTGCGCCAGACGGTTCTGACGGAAGTTGCGGGTCAGCAAAACAAAGCCATTCCAGCCGTCACCGTTAATAGCATCTTGCTGCCAATCCAGCCCGGTACCCAAACGATCGGCGGGCATTCTGGGCAGATAGCCGCCGGCACGGAATTCACCACGCACCCGGTCAGCCAGCCACGACCAGCGCAGGCTCTCCTGTAGCTGCCAGAACACTTGCAACTCCGCACCTTGCAACACGGCATCCGCCTGTTCGAAACGATAAGCCTGCAAATCATCCACCAGCAACCAGCCTGCGGCATCGGTCTGGGCATCGCTGTATATATAGTCATTGATACGATTGCGATAAAGACTCAGGCTGCCTTGCCAGTCACCGGCCCCCTTGCGAATTCCCAGATCAACATTCAGTGCTTGCTCTGAGGTCAGTTCAGGGTTGCCGATTTCATAAGCCAGTGTCGAGTCATGGGCACCGCAAGAATACAGCTCCTCAGCTGCTGGGGCACGACGTGCCGAGGTCAATGAACTGGCAAACTGCCAACCTTCGGAGTTGCCCAGCATGAAATCACGGATCAACCCCAGCGACAGCGATACATCCGAAAACTCCTGACGCTGATAGTCAGTAGCGGTCATGCCACAGACCGAAGAGGTATCGTCCTCTTGCAAGGCCAGCCCACCTTCCGGATCAATACGGGTATAGTCCAGACGACTGCCCAGCTCCACCGACCAGTCACCCAGCATACGCTCGCCCATCCAGAACAGTGCCAGCGTTTGTGTCGCAGTTTCCGGCACCAACGCTTCGTCTCCCAAGGCTGAAAAATCCTGGCTGCTGCCTTGTCCGCCAACAACCTGCTGCCAACCCGCAAGCTCCTCCAGCGTCAGCTCAATACGAACATCCGTTACCTTGCGCTTAAAGGTGGTCATGCCGTGCTCAGGTGTTTCTTCTGCCGCGCCCGTATCAGCCTCATCATGATCGTGACCACCGGTGTGTCCTTCACTGTGCTGATAATCGGTATAGGCAAGATGGGTACTGATCGACTTGACTGCGACAATCGGGCTTTCCCAGTAGCCCTCCAGATGCAAACGCCACTGTTCCAGATCCACCCTGGCATCCCCCTCTTCTTCGGCTGCGGTATCTGCTTCTTCAGCATCCTCGTCGTCATGGCTATGCCCAGGCAAACCAAAAGCGGAATCCAGATACCCGACGGAGACACCCACATGGCCATTATCAAAGCGATACTGCCCACCCAGCCCCAGTTCACGACTATGATCAATATCCGAGTTATCCAGAGTGGCCGCTTCAGCCCGGTGATATTCCAGCGATCCATCCTCTTCCTGATGTACTTCGCCACCATCGGCTGGCACTCGGTATTCATCTGCCGACATTTGACTAGCGTCGATATGCCAGTCCAGGGATTCAGAGTACTGATGGTGCTCCAGTCCCACCGTTTTACCATGGTTAACGGTACTGTAATCGAGGTTGAGTCGGGTCTCGCTATCCTGCGACGGATCGTGCGCAACCTCACCCACCACATTGACCACACCACCCAGTGCACCGCTGCCATACAACAGCGCCGCTGGGCCACGTAACACTTCCACTTGCTGGGCGCCGTGCATATGTACAGCGACGGCATGATCCGGGCTGATGGTCGACGCATCCACCGCCGCCATACCATCTTCCAGTATCTGTACCCGCGATCCTCCCAGCCCACGAATTACCGGACGACTGACCGCCGCCCCAAAGCTGCTGGCACTGATGCCAGGCTGATTCGCCAGAGTTGCTCCCAGTGTTGCTTCCCGCTGTCGTTGTAACGTCTGTTCCGACAAGACCAGGGATGACTGCGCCAGCTCCGCCGGGCTTTTTTGTAATGGCGAGGCCTTGACGACGATTTCTTCAACCACACCGCTCATGCTGTTCATGCCACTTGCCTGCTCGTCTGCCGCAGACGGCACCGTGATCAGACCCGCTCCCGCGCCACAAGCGACAGCTATCGCTTGTGCAAGATGATATTTTTGCATTTCCCATTCCTGTTGTTGTGCCATCGAGATGGCACAGAGATAGCCATGCCACCGCACCTGGCGCGTGACAAAATCTGAATTGGTGTTAGCTGCGCTGCGGGTTATTCCAACAACGCTTGCGAGAAGACATCACCCAACAGGCGGGGCGCGGGCAGAGCCGACAGGAGGTGGGGGAGCTGGCAGCCAGTGTGGCATGACCACATCTGGTGCAGGATTACGTGTCAGCGCCAGAACAAACAACGCCGCAGGAGGCACTGGACTATTGACGTCTGGAGTCAGACGACAAAGATCACACTGCTCCCCCGGGGCGTGGTGCAGCAGCAGTTCGTGCACACTCTGGGCACTGGCCAGCAACAGCAGCAACAGGATGAGCAACAAGGCTAATCGTGATGAACGGCGAAAACGCGGCATGACTGACCGATAAAACAACAACACGCTCCCCGGCCAGGCCAATAGAACGCAATGTCATGAAAGGAATGTTATAAGATCACAGGGTGTGCACAGTCTGCCGAATACGACCCCTGTTGTAAACAGTCAGCAGCCGGTGCTGTCCAAACGTCTCGCCTACTCCAGAGTTGCCAGTTTGATATTGAAGTGGACTTCAATCGCGCGCTGAATATCACGCACAGAGGGGGTTTTTTCGGTATGAACCAAGACAATGATCGACTGTGCATGTATGCGCTCATCGCCATCCGGGTGAGTGAATACCTCGCCATCTTTTGACACAAACGCCAGCGGTGTACCCAGATTACTCTGCACAATCGCATTCACCACATCGGCCCAACGTTCGCCCTCCAGCCAGACAGGATAACGCACCGCATGGTCATTGGCATGGGTAAACATGTCTTCAATAATCAGCTCCACTCCCGGCGCCACCATCGCCCGGACAATAATTTCCGGATACGAACGGATCGGACGCAACAGCGTTTTGATGTGCAGATCACGCAAACGTGGCCGGTTGGCATCATCCACCACTTCAGCGATCACCCGTGGGCCGAGATGGTGTTCATACAGGCGATAACAAACATCAAAGGTGTAGCTGTCACTGTCAGACGAATATTCATCCCGCGACAGCACCACAATATGCCGCGCCCGTTCAGCTCCCGCCTGCACGAGGTCATCCGGCCGACTCGCCAGACCCGTCACATGCACCACTCCCAGTCGACGCAGACTGTCTGGCAAGCCATCGGCAAAGTCCTGATTCAGCAACATGATGGGCATATCGGTATATTCGCCACTTTCGCGAATCTGGTTCACCATCCGCAGAAAATAGGCTTCGTGGTTATACTTCGGGGCGTTAATAATCAGAATATGTTCAGCCATGTTCCAGTCCCAGTGTCCGGTGCGGATACGCTCCCGCCGTGCAATTCGAAAATCGACATAATCACTGATCAAAAACGTCATCAGCGTGATGCCACAACCATACATCAATACAATCGTCGTCAGCTGTCCCATCGGTGTCCGTGCTGCAACATCCCCATAACCCACCGTCGCCAGCGTGGTCAGCGTCAGCCAGAAGGCCTGCCATAGCGACATGTGTTCCAGCCAGACCATCGCCAGGGTATGGATGCCAACAAACAGCATCAGAATCGATGAGGTGCGGAGCATGGCCCGAAGAATATTGGCTTCGGTCTGATACACCGCATGACGAATGCGTTGGTGATGACGGATAAAACGGGTAACGGAATTCATCGCAGCATCATAAACGTAAACCATGGAAGGCGGGAGTCGCACGCTTGTCTCGCCCACAATAACATCGGCCCGGATATCTTGTGCCGCCGCAAACAGTGCCCCGTCACCCGTCACCCGTCACCCCAGGCATTTGTTACACTGAACGCCTCTTTGACACAACATGAGACACACCATGGGATATCACATTTACGGCATTGGCAACGCACTGGTCGACAAAGAATTCGAAGTCGATGATGCCTTTTTTACCAAGGCAGGCATCGAAAAAGGTCTGATGACCCTGATCGACGAAGAGCAACTGGCCGGGTTACTGGAGCTACTGACGGAAGCCTATGGGCTAAAAAAACGCGCCTGTGGTGGCAGCGCCGCCAACACCATTATTGGTGCCAGCTACTTCGGTGCCAAAACTTTCTATACCTGCAATGTCGCCAACGACGAATCCGGTGATTTTTATGTCACCGACCTCAAGGCTGCCGGTGTTGCGACCAACCTCGGCAGCGACCGCGAAAGCGGCACCACCGGCAAGTGTCTGGTCATGGTAACCCCGGATGCCGAACGCACCATGAACACCTACCTCGGCATCACCTCCGATCTCCACGCCCGCCACATCAATGAAGACGCCATTGCTGATTCGGATTACGTGTATATAGAAGGCTATCTGGTCACTGGTGACACCTCCCGCGCCGCCGCCATCCAGGTACGCGAACTGGCCCGTAAACACGGCGTCAAGATTGCCATGACCTGCTCCGACCCAGCCATGGTGCAATACTTCCGCAGCGGCATAGTGGAAATTCTCGGCGACGGCGTCGATCTGTTGTTCTGTAACAAGCAGGAAGCCCAATTGCTGACTGAAACCACAACGCTGGATGCAGCCATTGAGGCACTGAAAGCCACAGCCCGTACCTTTGCTGTTACCTGTGGCCAAGACGGTGCCCTGGCCTGGGATGGGAAACAATTGCACCACATTGCGCCGCACAGTGTCACCGCGGTCGATACCAATGGGGCTGGTGACATGTTTGCCGGAGCCTTTCTCTACGCCCTGACCCATGGCCATGATTTTGCGGCCGCAGGTCGTCTGGCAGCGGCGGCTTCCGCACAAGTGGTTAGCCAGTTTGGACCCCGCCTTGATGCCAATCAGCACGAACCATTAAAAGCCGCTCTCAAGCAACAGCAGCCCTCGTAATCCCAGCCAAAAATCCGGGAGCCCGGACGGCTCCTCGGCAATGCAGGCCAACGGCCCACATAACCGAGGAGCGTGGCCGCAAGCTGACGATGACATGCGGCAACAGGTCATCCAGTCGAAAGTGGTCAAAATTTGCACAATCTGACATTGTGCGGCCTCCCATCACGCCTGAGCGGATTTTTTGTCAACTTACACCCAAAGTTATCCACAAAAACTGTGGATAGTCTGCAACATTATTTTCATAAAACCCATCTCATCTGAAACACAAAATACCAATATTCATTGGTTATATCGCAATCAGGCTTATTCCATAATCTTTAAAAGCTACCAGAGGAACCTTAAAAAAATCCTGTAACCTATTGTTTCCATTATATTTTAAAAGACTTCAACAGTGATATAACCGTTTTATCTAACACGGCTAACATCGGCTAATTTTCTGCCAAAAAACATGCCATCCTTAAAAACTTATACACAACACCTGTGGGTAACCACTGATTAACTTGAGGATCAGAGCCTTATAACTCTGTATATCTGATGCCAAGATTGACCGTTACTCGTCTGGTGGGCGTTTGTAAGAAAAGCCACAAGGTCGGGAAGATTTACTCACTGAGTCTGTAGCATTCCCGACAACCACTTAGACCCAATAAAAAACTCTTATAAATTCAGCCACTTACAGTACAGACAAATTGGCACAACGCCTGCAAAAACCCCGTTATTAGCGACAGTCGTTTTGCACATCTGAAGCGATCAACGGCAAGCGCCTATTTACCGTCCCAACAGGAGAAAACGCATGGCCAAAATCGGGCTATTTTTCGGCAGCAATACAGGCAAAACCCGCAAGGTTGCCAAGATGATCAAAAAGAAATTCGACGACGAAATAATGGCCGCACCGCTCAACGTCAATAAATCTGAAGCGGATGCGTTTGCCAGCTACGAATATCTCTTGATCGGCACTCCGACCCTGGGTGACGGCGAGTTACCGGGCCTGTCTTCAGACTGTGATGCAGAAAGCTGGGAAGAATTTTTACCTAAAATTGAAGAGATGGATTTCAGCGGCAAAACCATAGCGATCTATGGCCTTGGTGATCAGGTCGGTTACCCGGATGAGTTCCTTGACGCGATGGGCGAGCTACACGAATTTTTCACCGAGCGTGGCGCTAAACTGGTTGGAAGTTGGCCGACCGACGGCTACGAGTTTGAACAATCTGCGGCCGTCATTGATGACAAGTTTGTTGGTCTAGCACTCGATCTGGATAACCAGGCCGGATTAACCGAAGAGCGACTGAATGCCTGGTTAAGCCAGATTGCCCCTGAGTTTGGCTTGCCACTGTAAGTTTGCTTTCCTTCCTCGAAGCCTTGCATGGCCAGTAATCCCCACTGGCCGTGCCTTTTTACATTCTCTATCCCCTCTCCCGATTCTATTCCCTGCCACTCCCCCTGCTGCTCTCTGCTTCCCTTCCCCACTGCAACAGCAGTGCTGTTTTCTCCTGTGGCCAAACTCCCATGACCGAGTTGATCCGAGTTACTGTTTTGTAGTTACTTTTTGTAGTTACTATTACAGAAATAAGAGGCTGCTTTGAAGGAGACGGGGCTTGTTACTAGAGGGCTACCGGTACGGCTGGGGATAACGCCCCATCCGTACCAGTACATACAGACTGAAAATAACGGGAAGCGGAACTGCTGTTCAGGATAACGCTTGCCCACTACGGGATGCTGATGGCTCAGCCAACCCTTCGGCTTCAACGGGTACCACCGGCGTTGGCAACGGCTCTTGCAGTACTTCACCATCACCAAACTCTTCCCGCACGCTCAGTTGCGCCGCCTCTTCCTCACCCGAGATCTGTACAGTACAGGATTTCAGATTGGCGCGGGATGGCAGATCAAACATGGTTGAAAGCAGCATGGATTCCATCATCCCTCTCAAGCCCCTGGCACCCGTGCCACGCTTGACCGCTTCCTTGGCGATAAAGGTCAGAGAATCATCGGTAAATTCCAGACCGACATTCTGAAACGCAAACAGCTGACGGTATTGTTTGGTCAGGGCGTTTCTTGGTTCCGTGAGGATGCGCTTCAGGCTGTCTACGTCCAGATCCTGCAGGAAAGTAATCACGGGAAAACGACCGATGAACTCAGGGATCAGCCCAAACTGCAGCAAATCATCTGGCTGCAACGCCGCCAGTAACTGTTCATTACTGATGGTGGTGGCGGTATTGATGGGCGCGCTGAAGCCGATACCGGATTTGGGGGGTTGCAAGCGCTTGCTGATCAATTCAGCCAGTCCAGGGAAGGCTCCGCCGACGATAAACAGAATATTCTGGGTGTTCAGTACCACTTCCTCCCCACCTTCCCGGCGGCCGGATTTGGAAATACGTACTTCGCTGCCTTCGACCATTTTCAGTAGCGCCTGCTGCACTCCTTCACCAGACACATCGCGAGCGCTGGCACCACCACCGCCGCGACGGGCAATTTTGTCGATCTCATCAATATAGACAATACCCCACTGGGCCTGTTGAACATCACCTTCTGCCGCTTCCAGCAAACGCTTGAGCAAGCTGTCGACGTCTTCTCCCACGTAGCCAGCCTGGGTCAGAGTGGTTGCATCGCCAATGACAAAGGGCACGCCAATGATCCGCGCCAGGGTTTTTACCAGCAAGGTTTTACCCGTACCGGACGGCCCGGCCAGCAGGATATTGGACTTTTCCAATTCCACCATGTCGTTGCCGCCATTGAGCGGAATCCTGGATTCGGATTGGCCATCCTGGAATTTCAACCGCAGGTAATGGTTGTAGACCGCCACTGACAGCGTTTTTTTGGCCTCATCCTGACCAATGATGTATTCATCAAGAAAATCCTTGATCGCCAGCGGCGTTTTTAATTCTGGCTCGGACGGGTTGTTGGTACGCCGTCCCCAGCTACTGACGACCTGGTAGGCCAGCTTCACGCATTGCTCGCAAATATGGCCATAGTTACCGGCAATCAGAGGAATCTGGGGGGACTTTTCAATCCCGCAGAATGAGCATGTGGGTTGGGCGGAGCTGGAACTTGGGCTGTCTGCCATGGTGACCTCCTGGATCAGTGCGCCGCGCCGACAATGCCCGGCGCGGCAGGTAATCGACTCAGACGCTGGCGGCGCGCTGTTTCAGCCAGAGTTTCTGGGTACGCTTGTTCTGGCGCTGCTGCAATTCTTCTTGCAGACGAGGCAGTACCTCATCCAGCGGCATCAGTGTGGCGGGATGTATCTTTTCACACCACAACAGGTGCCAGCCCAGTTCGCTTTCAATCGGTCCCCGCAGCTCATCTTCCGCCATCGAAAACAAGGCGCTGTCGAGTTCAGGAAACAAGGTTCCTGTCCGGATTTCTCCCAGCAAACCGCCATTCAGGCTGGTAGGGCATTCTGAATGTTTTAACGCTTGCTCGGCAAAACGCTTGGGAGAACGTTGCACGCGGCGGGTAATATCTTGCAAACGCTGATAAGCAGCACCACGTTCGTTCTCGGCAAAACCGTCATTCACCGTGATCAGAATATGCCGGGCGGTGCGGGTCTCGGGTTTTTCGAAGCGTTCAGGATGCAGGTAATAAAACAGCGTTGCTTCGGTATCATCAACGTGTACACCACGGCTGCCCACCAGTTCCATCACGGCCTCGACGGTGAGTTCGCGCAATAGCCCGTCACGTAAATCGACCGTTGCCAAACCGTTCTGTTCCAGCGCTTCTTCAAACTGGGCATCGGATTCATAACGTTGACGAATCTGATCCAACGCTGCCTCAAGTTGTGAGGCAGGGACACTCACCTGCGCCGCTTCCGGGCTGGTCAGTACCAGCTGTTCCAGCGCCAGTTCGTTGCTGGCAATACGTTGTAACTGCTGGGTCTGATCCTGCGTCAGTTGATGTGGCGAGCAGCCAAACTGCTCACCCGCAATACGCAGCTCACGGTAGCCGTTTAGCGTTACGCCAGCGTTTTGGCGAGGTCGGGCCAGTGCACTCATGCTCCACCTCCGACCTGTTGTGGGTCGGCAGTATCTGCACTCCGCTCCTGCTCGGGCGCTTCAAGCGCCTCTTCCGGCACCCGAAAAGTACGACTATGAAAGCGGGCGTGATAAAACAGCGCGCCCTCTTCACGAATCACCTTTTCTACCTCACCCAGATCACCAGGCTGCACGATGGTCTCTCCCTGACTCGACATCGATACGGTGGAAATAACGGCATCACGAAATTCAAAGCGATTACTGATCCAGGGTGCGTCGGCCGCGATCAGTTCTTCCTCACGACAGCCGACGGTCGTGCCGGTGTCCAGGAAGTGCACCCGATAAATCAGCTGATCTTGCAAGTAAGTGCCAACGTCATAAACACAACCGATGGCACCTCGTTGGATCAACATCTCCCCGACCTCCTTGCCGGGGTAGGTTCCATCGTTACGGACGTTGCGAATCAGCCTTACTTCATCGCCATATTCATAGGCAGGTTTCACAGGCCCCTCCTTCTGCTTGGATTACAGCAGGCTGTCCAATGGTACAAAGCCGGTTTGCGGTTCATGCATGCGGAATACCTTGAACACTTTTTCCGTCAGCGCATCGGACTCAACAAAATCCGAATAGGCGCGCTCAAGTAACGTCCGGTAGACAGAGCGTAACGCCTCGTCGTTACCCAGGTGTGTTGCCATCGAGTCTTCACTCTGACTCAGGTAATCGTGATAACGCTGCATGATGTGCAGCCGGTTCACATGCACTACGGTTGAATCAAAAGGTACGCCGAAGTACTCCAGAAAATCCTCGGCCGACACCAACTCATCCAATGCGTCATCCAGGCTCAGTTCGTCTTGCAGTTCCATAGCGTTACCCCTCTGTTAGGTAGCTCTCATCATCAATCAGCATGGATTGAACGCTCCTGACCTGACGGATCAGGAATGTCCAACGGTTATCACAGCGAGTCAGTCGCTTGCTGCGTGTTCTTCTGTCTCTGTTGTCGCTGCTGAGGTGTTATTCACCACCACAGCCGGGCCGATGGATTGCAACAGTGAGCGTGCGCCCAGCCGGTCGCTGGTATCAAACTCCACCACCTTGTTCAACATCCGCACACCTTCCGCCATATCACCCAGACGCAGCGTCAGGTAAGCCGCTCCCTTCAGTGCCAACAGGTAAAAGCGTACCCGTGTAAAGGACTCCAGCACGCCATTCGCCAGGTGGGTAAAAGTCAGCTTTTCCCAGTGATCCGGAAAACCGATTCCTGGAGCAATGCCGGCCATGACTTTGTAGGCGACTTCAATCGCTTCCGGCAGTCGGTGTTGGTAGTAATAAAACCGGTACAGTCCTACCAACACGGTCATATGACCGGGTGCCAAGGCGTAAGCTTGTTGCAAATATTCTTCCGCATCACCGTCGCCATAAGCCTGTGCTGCGCGGTTCATCAGCTCTTCAACGTCCGCACTCAGCGGCTCGTCGAAGTACATCCCCTGACCTTTGAAATCCTGCAAATCCATCCTGTTTACCTCACGCTTCCCAACGACTGCCGCACCTTGACGACCTGGCCTCCGGGACAGTCCTGTTCACAAATCTGGTTATCCGTTTCGCACTGGCTGTAGCGCTCACTGGCGTCGCGACTGTCGAGGCGCGACTCCAACAGATCAATCCGGCTCAGCAGACAACTGATGGCCTTGCCAACAGGATCAGGAATCAGGTGATGGTCAAGATCAATACCGTAAGGGTTGAGTAACCCGGCTTCGCGTAATTTGACGATTTTTCCTGGAATGCCCACCACCGTGCAGCGATCAGGAACATCTTCCACCACCACTGAGTTAGCACCCACCCGACTGCCATTACCGACGGTAATATTGCCGAGAATCTTGGCGCCTGCACCAACCATGACGCCATCACCCAGCGTTGGATGACGCTTGCCCTTGTTCCAGCTGGTGCCGCCAAGGGTAACGCCGTGGTAGAGGGTGACGTCATCACCAACGACGGCGGTTTCACCGATAACAACACCAGCACCGTGGTCAATAAAAAAACGTGCCCCGATCGTGGCTCCAGGATGAATATCAACGTTGCTGACCAGTCGGGCAAAAAACGACAACCAACGGGCACCATAGCGCCAGCCTCGCAGCCACAGCCGGTGAGAAATACGGTGAAGAATCAGAGCGTGAACACCGGGATAGGTGGTCAACACTTCAAAAGTGGTACGGGCTGCCGGGTCACGCTCAAAAACGCTGGCGATATCTTCACGCCACTGTGACCATAACGATTGTGATGTGGTTAGCTGGCTATCGGATGCAACTGACATACATTGACCTCCTCTGTCTGGCCGCTGGCCGGACGGCTGTGACTCATTACCGGTTCCAGTGCGAGATACAATTCCATCAGCTGACTGGCCGATGGTACCTGTTTGGAGCGTGTCACCAGAATCCGCAGCTGCTGCAACAGCAGTGGCACCTGCCAGCTCAGCAACTCAATCCCAATGTCCTGATAAGCCCGGATCAATCCATGTTTGCCAGAGTGTTTACCCAGCACCATCTGATGCTGACGACCCAGTTCTAGTGGATCGAGTCCCTGATAATTCAAGGGATCCTTGATCAGACCATCAACGTGAATACCAGCCTCATGGGTAAACACCCCGGCCCCCACGATGCTTTTATTCCAGCTGACGCTGCGACCGGATGCCTGCGCCACCAGAGCTGACAATCCTGGCATCAACAGGGTGTTCACACCGCTGTCGATCTGATGCAAGTGTTTCAAGGCCAGCACACATTCTTCCAACGGAGCATTTCCCGCCCGCTCACCCAGACCATTCACCGTGGTGTTGATATGGGTTGCACCACCCATCACTGCGGCCAGGGTATTGGCCGTTGCCAGGCCATAGTCGTCGTGGGCGTGCATTTCCAGCTCCAGATCTGTACGGCTGCGCAGGGTACGCATGGTCTCCAGTACAGAAAATGGCTGCATGATCCCGACGGTATCGGCAAAGCGCAGACGTTGAGCCCCGGCCCGCGTGGCAATATCAGCCAGCCGGGCAATAAAATTGGCATCGGCCCGTGAAGCATCCTCACAGCCGAGACAGACTGCAAAACCTTCGTCTCTGGCTTTGGCCACCAGGCGCTCTACCTGTCCCTCCACCCAGCGACGATCCCGGCCCAGTTTGTGGGTAATCTGCTGATCCGATACCGGAATCGACAAATCCACCATATCCACATCCAGGCCACGAACAGCTTCCAGATCCTGATCAAACAAGCGACACCAGGCTAACAGCCGTGAGGGAAGTCGAAGCTCGGCAATGGCTTGCATCACCTCCCGCTCTTCATCCCCCATGGCAGGAATCCCGATTTCCAGTTCCTGTACCCCCATCGCCGCCAGATGACTGGCAATCGCCAGCTTTTCATCAGCTGTAAAGGCAACCCCGGCGCTCTGCTCGCCATCACGCAGGGTGGTGTCATCTATTACAATGGCTGGAGGTGCTGTGGTCATGGTGTCGCTCCCGCTATCAACTTGACTCAGGCATAAACAGGCGCAAATGCCTGCTCAGGATTTTCCACCGGACCGTTATCACTCCAATAAGGAGACAATTTGCGTAACTTGGCCACAATGGGAGGCACTGCTTCGATCACCCGTTCGATTTCTTCCGGTGTGTTGTAACGACTGAGCGAAAAACGCACCGTGCCGTGGGCGGCGGTATAAGGAATACCCATCGCCTTCATCACATGAGAAGGTTCCAGCGAACCAGAGGTACAGGCGGAACCAGACGACGCGGCAATACCGGCCTTATTCATCAGCAACAGGATGGCTTCCCCTTCGATGTACTCGAAGGCAATGTTCAGCGTGTTGGGCAGGCGATTGGTTGGATCACCAGTGACGAAGGAGTGCGGGACAACTGCCAGGATGCCTTCCTGCAAGCGGTCACGCAGTTTCGCGACCTCAGTGTTTTCATATTCCATGTGCTCCATCGCCAACTCACAGGCCTTGCCCAGGCCCACGATGCCAACGGTGTTTTCCGTACCGGCACGACGACCGCGTTCCTGATGGCCACCACGTAACAAGGGACGGAATCGCACTCCGCGACGCAGGTACAACACACCAACACCTTTGGGGGCGTGTAACTTGTGCCCGGACAGCGATAGCATGTGAATGCAGGTGTCTTGCAGGTTCATCGGGATCTTGCCAACCGCTTGCACAGCATCGGTATGAAACAGCACCCCGGCGTCATCCGCCATTTGCGCCATTTCCAGTACCGGGAAGATAGTGCCGGTTTCATTGTTGGCCCACATCACTGAAACAATCGCCACCTGGTCACTCAGCAGCTTTTTGTATTCATCCAGATCCAGCCGGCCTTTGTCATCGACTGCCAGTTTGTGCACGGTGTACCCTTCCGTTGCCAGGTAATCACACAGATTCAGTACCGCTGGATGCTCCACCACCGTGGTGATGATTTCCTTGCGTTCTGGCTGAGCTTTTAATGCCGACAGAATGGCAGTGGAATCCGACTCAGAGCCGCAAGAGGTGAAAATGATTTCAGAATCGTGCTCGGCACCGAGTATGTTCTGGACACTTTTACGGGCCGCTTTGATCGCGAATCCGACCTTGTTACCAAAGCTGTGCATGGATGACGGGTTGCCAAACTGCTCGCTAAAATACGGCATCACAGCGTCCACTACTTCCTGATCGCACATGGTGGTAGCGTTATTGTCGAGGTAAATATCAGCCATGATCAGACTCCTGCAATTTCAACGGGACGTTCGGTGTGAGGGATCACTTTGACAAACTCACCCAGTTCTTCGATCAGCTTTTGCTGTACGCCGCCCAGCGTCATGGCAGCCATCTGACAACCGGAGCAGGCTCCTACCAGTTTGACGTAGATATTCCGGCCTTCCACATCCAGCAACTCCACATCGCCACCGTCCGCCTGCAAGGCTGGACGCAGACCTTCCAGCACCTGCTGAATTTTCAGGATGCGCTGCACGGTGCTTAATTTGCCGGGCTGTTCTGGAGCGGCTTTTGGCGCCAGGTTAACGATGCCTTCTTTTTTACCGATCGCGCCGGGAGTAAAGCTTTCACCACGGGCGGCCAATTCTTCCGAAAGAATGTTCTCAATGCCTTCGTGGCAAGAAGAACAACCACCACCGGCCTTGGTGTAGTTGGTGACTTCTTCCACCGTACTGAGATTATTGGCCTTGATGGTGTCGCGAATCATCACGTCATCAATGGCGAAGCACTTGCATACCAGCGCGCCTTCCTCGTGATCATCGGCCCACACTTCTCCGCGATAATTGGCCACCGCTGCTTGCAAGGCTTCGCGGCCCATGACTGAGCAGTGCATTTTTTCTGGCGGCAAGCCGTCGAGAAAGTCAGCGATATCCTGATTGCTGATTTCCAGCGCCTGATCCAGAGTCTTACCTTTTACCATCTCGGTCAGTGCCGAAGATGATGCGATGGCAGAACCACAACCAAAGGTCTGGAAGCCAGCTTCCAGAATGATCTCGGTCTCTGGTTCGACTTTCAGGGTCAGACGCAAGGCGTCGCCACAACTGATGGAACCCACGTCGCCAACGGCGTTCGCCTCGGCGACCGAACCGGCGTTTTTGGGGTTGTAGAAATGTTCTTTAACGGTTTCAGAGTAATCCCACATAATTCTGCTCCTGGTATCGATGCCTGATTGCGGCTGGTCTGGATCGGATATGGATCAGCGGCTGAAATCAGGCGCTGAATGATTTGCCGCAACCACAACTGTTGGATGCATTCGGGTTTTCAAACTTAAAGCCACTGCCTTCAAAGCCATCCACAAAATCCACCGTAACGCCGTCCAGCAGCGCTGCGCTGTTTTCATCCACCAGCACAGTAAGGCCGGAAAAATCCAGTACCTCATCGCCCTGGGTCACACTCTCTTCCAGCTTCATGCCATATTGAAAGCCGGAACAGCCGCCACCTTCGACCTTGATGCGAAGTCCCGCCATCGGGGCCTCAGTGGACTGCATAAAACGGCGAACTGCGGAAATTGCGCTATCGGTCATCGTGATCATGAGATGTTGCCTCCTGTGGCTGCGGCCGCTCCCAGCGAAGACTGGAGCTGGGCGAAAAGTGTTGCCTGAAGAGAAAATGCAATCGATATGCCACGCAAATTACACATAAAAAACATTTAAAATTCATATAGTTAAAGACAATGTCGGGATTGAAATGATGTAGCGAACACCACGTATGCAAGGCTTTGTCGCAGTTACGACAAGACCTTATGTTGGGTTTGCACGGCACCACAGTACTCCGCACCTGAACTCTGTATCCGCCATGCCAAGACCCTCGCCAGAGACTCCGTCGCAACAGATAACCGCAGTGGATTTTCCTGACCAATGGTGTTGAATACGTAGCCGTTTGATGGGTTGTCGCGATGCTGTCAGGCCTGATCTTGTTCTCAAGCCATGGTGCAAGGTTAACGGCCATAACAATGGAGATAATGGCAATAATGATGGCGATCACGATGACGTGGACAAACAGACTGCACCGCTGCAGACAAACCAGGAGTGATGCCCGATGACACAGTTGAGTAAGAAGTAGCGAGTGGTTTGATTAATGTGTCGCGGTGTCGTCAGGCCAGGTTTTATTCCCACATTCGGGTACAAATTCGGGTACAAGGCGCACCACGTTGACGATAGCGAGGGGAAACAACATTCGCCGCTGCGGACAACCATAACAGGTTGTCCCGACGGGCGGCGGCGTTGAAGCGGCAGGATTATCGTCTCAGGGCAGCGGAATCAGTCGCAACTCGGTTCTGATCGCACCCGGCCGCCCCCAGCCAGTCACCGCTTCAATAAACCAAGCCGGTTTTTGTGGGTGCACACACAGCACATCGTATTCGGCAAACAGCTGACCACCTGGCCGCAACTGCATGCTTCCCTGGTTCATCCCCAACGGCGTTTTCCAATAGCACTGCAACGATTCGGTCTGATCATACGGATCGATGCGAATCTCGGCGACATCAAAGGCATCCATGATACCCGAGCCTTGTTCCATCAAGTCCATCTTGGCCAGCTCCGCCAGTAATGCCTGCTGCATAGCGGCGATACGGTCGGCCTCCTCGGCCAGCCGTTCCGCCACCACCCCGGTGATTGTACCGGGGCTTTTTGGGGTTGCCATCAGGCTCATTGCCACACCTCGTCCGGAGCCACCTTGTCGAGCCAGGGTTCCCCGGCGACCAGATGCTGATCTATGATCTGATCAACATCTGCTGGCGTGATCTGCATATACAGCGTACCACCAGGGTACACCAGCACATTGGCTCCAGCCCGGCATGGCCCCAGACAACCGGTAGCCACCAGCGACACCTTGTTGAACAGTCCCTTGGCGATCAGTCGTTCGGAAAAGGCCTGCATCATCGGGCCTGCGCCCTTTTCACCACAGCTGGATCGAGGGTGCCCCGCCGGGCGCTGCTGGCTGCAAACAAATACGTGAAATTCCGGTTTTGGCATGGTGGTTACCCCGCTAGCGGTTCATGTGTATGACAATTTTTGGGACAAACACGAGCGCAGGAGACACAACCGATACAGTCATCTGCATTAGCGATGGTCATCACCTTCATCTCGTCGTCATCATCGTAAAAATCATCGTCGTCTTCGGCATCAACCACATCAGCGCGATCAACGAGGTCGAAGACATCGCGCGGGCATACCTTGTAGCAACGGCCACAGCCGATGCAGGTCATCGGGTTCAGTGCGGTAACAAATTCGGGCGTCCACTCTTCACCGCCCCGTGTGCGGCCAACGATGGTGTCAGTCATGGCCGATCTCCTCTGGTTAATGGCTAATCACGGTTGTTTGTTCTTTTTTGGGCGCCCCGGAGGTACGCCTCTGCAAACATGTGCGACAAACACATGCTTCAATCCTGTTACCGACAAGGTTCAGACTCTCTGGCCCGTTAAACTCGCGGATGACTCTGGTTCTGGGTACGTCCACAACACATTCATGCTTATGCGGTTTCTGCAACCTCGTCGTACGCTGCCTGGGCCGCCTTCCAGGCTTCGCAGGCAGCAATGGCTTCCTGAGCCAGGGCGGGCAATGTCTCGTACTCAGTCCAGTAAGTATCTTCAACCACGTCATGGATTTTTGATGCAATTTCGGTGGCGATACGTTTTTGGGTACTGGCGGCTTTTTTCAGCGCCTTGATCTCTTCGGGAGTCATGGATTGTCCTCCGTTAATAAAATGCTTAAATAAAGTGCTTATGTTAGGCCACGGCATGCTGTGGCCTTGGTGGTTTACATTTCGGCAACAACCCGGTGATCATTGATCAGGGCTACTGCCTTGCTGCTGAGTTTTTCAATCTCTTCAATCATTTTTTCGAGCGAATCAAACCCGAAGCGGTGCACATCACGCAGGACTTTATCCAGCACCACCAGTTTGCCAACGATAATCATGGCGCGGCCGAAACCCTCGTGCGTAATGTTGATGACAGGCACTGCCATCAGTCCGGATTCTTTTTCAATGGTGGTGGACAGGGCGTTGTAGTACGCCTTGATCCGCGCCACGGTGGTCTCATCCGGGTCGCCTACCACCGGAATTTCACGACGACGAGCTTTGGTCAGGATCATCGGATCCAGCACCTTGTCGTCACTCCAGGTGTCGTAGGTGCCATAGCTGTCCATGGCGCGTAATTGCACCACAACCTGGCGAACCAGCGGGTTGGCAAGCTGGGCGTTGTCCGCATCAATGACGGTGTCGTTCATGGTATTTCTCCTGAGGATGTAGTGGTGGCGGGCGAATTATTCGCTCCAGCCTTCCGATTCCATGGCGTCAAAACGAGTAGGATTAACGACGAGTTGACTGCGAATAGCCTTTGCCAACCAGGCTGACGGCCCTTCTCGCAGTTCCTGTTGCAAACTGGCAATCATCTCGCTGATCTCGGTGCCATCGCTGACCTTGACCGGCTGGGTGCCCTGAGCGAGTAACTGTCGAACGGCCGAGGCACCGCAAGCTCGGCAATACACGGCAACACAACCGCTGAGCAGCTCAAGCTTCTCGGCCAGTTTGTCTTCGTTACCATCCTGCTTGAGGTCGCCAAATTCACTGACGGCGAGTAAATAGGCGTTATCAATATTGACGCCATAAATAGAAAATGAATGAGCTGAGCCAAAGTGTTGATCAACTTCCACCTGATTTGACGTCGCAAAAGCGACTTTCAGCAAGGTGTTGTCGTCATCGTTGTCGTCCAACACTTCCAACTTGCGAGTAATACTCATAAGTGTGTCCTCTCTACAAATTGCTGACTCAGTGAGCCGAGGCGTCGCTGGGGCGGAATCCGGCTTTCACGCCATCTGTCTTCTGCGAATAACAGGAATGATAGGGCTCCAGTTCGTGGTGTTGGCTTAACACAATATTGGCCAGATCAAACAGCGCCTGACTGGTAGCGCGATAACCAAACCAGCAGCGCTGGAAACCACCTACCACGTCGTATTGGGGAAAACCGATACGGAACAGCGGAATACCCAGCCGTTCGGCACTTTCGACACCATGACTGTTGGTCAGCAGAATCTGCGCATCTTCTGCCGCAGCCACAGCTTCCAGATCTTCAAGATCACCGATCTGTAACTGAACGCCTGACAGTGTCTTCAGGGCTGGGCCTTGCGTTGGCACCACCGCAGCCACCACTTCGGCTCCCATGCCCTGCAACAGCCGGGTAAATGCGGCCAGCATATCCGGATCCGAAGCAATGGCGACGCGTGTCAGCCCGATCATAAAATGGGTATCCAGCATCGCGTCTTGCAACTGTTTACGCTGGCGAATCCAGCGATTGGGTACCGGCTGACCGCTTAACTGCGACAGGGTATGAAACCATTGGTCGACAGCATCCAGTCCCATCAAATGGCCAAAGCAATGTGTCGGTACCGTCGTGTGTTTTTCCAGCCACTGACCGCAATTGTGCAGGCTTTCACCCACAGCCAGCGTCGCCAGGCTTTCACCGGCAGTGGCGATGTCAGCAACACTGACACCACCAGTGGTGACCGGACTGAAGGGTTCATCAGACAGATGTCCATCCAGAGAACCGGACAAATCAGGTATCAGCAGCGGCCGCAAGCCAAAGCTCTCGATACTTTCGGCAACAAACTCCAAGTCGGTCGGAGACAGGTTGGCACCACAAAGTACATTTACCTGTTTGTGACGCAGACCGGCACGGGGGTTGTCTGCTTCGGCCGCAGGCACCAGGGTTTGCAGCAAGCCTTTTACCGCGATAGCAAAACCGCTTTCAAAAGAACCACTGAAATCTGGCGTATTTACTGCCATCACTGCAGTGCTGACAAACTGCGGATACTGACGTCGAAACTCGCCCACCGCACGTTTGATATCGGCTCCCTGGGTTTCTGCCAGACCGGTGGTCACCAGACCAATTAACGCCGGTGCACTTTTTTCACAGATCACTTTCAGCGCTTCAACAATATTGCCATCCGCCCCCATCACCGAGCTGACTTGATCCATCGCGGTGGTTTGCAACGGCACCGGCTCGCGAAAATGACGCACAAAAAATACTTTGGCGAAGGCGGTGCAGCCTTGCGAGCCATGCATCAAAGGCACTGCTCGGGCGACCCCCAATACGGCCAGCGCTCCGCCTATGGTCTGACTGGTTTTTAACGGGCTGACCGACAGCGCTTTTTTGCGCTTCTTGATCACTTCGGTCTTGCCCGGTTCCATATTGACGACGTTATTCATATTCCGACCCTTATCCCTGAGCTGACAACAGATTGCCCTGGCGGGCGGGGGTTTCCCAAGGTGCCGAACGACGCACCGCTTCCCATACCGGGCTTTCAATGGTCAGTGACAACTGCCGTACCAGCTCCAGCATGCCGTCGTAACCGGCATAACCAAATTCACGCTCCTGGTTAATATCCAGAAATGGAATACGGGCTTTCAGGGCGGTATACATATTGCGACCACCGGCAATGAGGATATCGGCTTGATAATCCTTGACGGTTTGCAGCAGGGCTTTGGGGCTGCCTTCATCCAGCATTTTGACGTCATCACCCATCAGTTCACGAATACGGGCCTTGTCTTCTTCAGTCGACTTTTTGGTGCCGGTGGCAACCACTTTCATACCGAGATCCTGCAGCGCAGAAATCACCGACCAGGACTTTACTCCGCCGGTATAAAGAAGTACTCGCTTACCGGCCAACCGCTTACGCCATGGTTCCAGCTCTTCACGAATACGTTTTTCTTCCCGTTCGATCAGGGCTTCGGTGCGCTGGGTCAGGTCGTCATCACCAATAAACCGGGCAAAATCCCGCAACGCTTGCGAGGTATCGGTAATGCCGTAAAAGCTGCCTTCAAACCAGGGCGTGCCAAAACGATCCTGCAGCTTGCGCGCGACGTTCAGCATCGCCTTGGAACACACCATCATATTCACTTCAGCATGATGCATGGTTTGCACTTCGTGGAACCGGGCATCACCTGACAGTGTGCAAAGCACCCGGATACCCAGTTCATCCAGCAGGGGTAATACGTACCAGAATTCGCCAGCAATGTTGTATTCGCCAACCAGGTTCACGTCATGCACCTTGATGCCAGAACGTTGTACCGACTCAGGTAATGGCTCGGGGTCACGATGCCCGACCACGTACTTGACCATGGCTTCACCCGCGATGCGGTTGCCAAGATTTTTAGTGCCGTAAAAACCAGCGGCATCGACCGGCACGACCGGCACTCCCCAGCGTTCTTCAGCGGCTTTGCAAATAGCATCAACATCATCACCCACCAGTGCCGGGACACAGGTGTTGTAAACAAAGACCGCTGGCGGATTGTAGTCTTCTACCGCTTGTTTGATGGAATGAAACAAGCGTTTTTCACCACGTCCCATCACCACATCCTGTTCTGTCAGGTCGGTGGTCATGCCAATACGATACAAGGTCGGGCCACTGGAACGGGTACCCCGGTTATCCCAAGAGCTACCCGCACACGCGATCGGGCCATGCACGATATGGGCAACATCAGCGATAGGCAGCAGGGCAATCTGGGCACCATCAAACGCACAGCCACCGTCGGTGGCACCAGGCGTCGGCTTGGCACAACCGGACTTTTCCTTTTTGTTGTGCTCACAGGCTGGCTCGTCCATCAACTCGGCGATGTCTTTGGCTTTCATGCTCTGCCCTCTCTGCGAAATTCGGTGTCTGAAGAACTCTACAAGACAAGGTGCAAACCAGGGGCCATCATGTAACCAATTGATTTAATTTGATTTTTCAACAAAAAACCGTGTAGTAAACACGACAAGACAAAACGATTGGAGGGGATATAACAATGGCGGGATTGTGACCAGAGACGCTGGCGGGAACAGGAACACGCACGTTGCAGGCAGGCTCCAGCAACAATCGACACCAACAGGAAACGCTGAAGAAAAAGGGAGTTATGGCAATGATCGACTGGCTCCAACCGCCCGGGCCGCACAAATTACAAGCCGTAGTTGAAGTGCCATTGGGATATTACGCAGAGCAATAAAAGACGGTAGCGAATATGTTCTCGCTACCGTCTTATATCAGGATTCCTTCCAGGTTTTGACAGTATCCATACCGAATTCGGCAATCCACTGATCCAGCTGACGAGGATTACGTTTGATTTTGTCAACGCTCTCGTTCGTGTTCGGATTACGATAAGTACCGACTTCCAGCTTGGGTTTTGGCTGCACGATTTTCTTTTCACGCTTGCCACTACGTACTCCTGCCCGCTCAAAATGCTTGCGCAAGCTATTGTAGATAGGTAAGGGCGATTCTTGCCGGGACATTTCCAGAATCCAATTCTCAATTTGCTCGGAACGGGATACATATAGTTCAGATTCAGACAAATCATTCTGTTCGCACAGGCGTTTGATCTCTACGCCAAACGCTTCCAGCCCCTTGAGCTTTTTCTCATGTTCCTTTTTCATCTGTTCGAGCTCAACAATTTTTTGTTGATGCTGCTGAATCCGCTTATCGATATCGTTATCCAGAATGCTCACTTTCACCTCTGCGACAGTATGTAAACACATAAAAACCTCGACCAGCATGACCCGGAAACTAAAAATCCGGCGTAACACACGGTACATTCTATGTATTCGGGTTAATGTTAGCGCAAGTATAGACCTGCTTTTAGAAGAACACTACACAGAATACCCGGTAAGGGATTCTATTTAATCCGAATAAGTACAATATTTATTTATTAATGGATCCCAAGAAAAATACCAAATGATTTTATCGGCAGTCAGAAAGTTCCGCTAAAACTCCCTCACAACTCAGTAGATGTGATCTGCGGCACATCCGCAAACAAGGCAAACAGCACTTGCCCATCCAAATGATAAACATTATCATTTTTTCCCTTAAGCTTCGTTCGGACTGAAAATTCTATGACCATGACACTGGATCAGGCACGTATTGGTGAGCATGTACGGGTAACCGGATTTGCCGCTACGGAAGCACAGTTCCGCCGCAAGCTCCTGGCCCTGGGCGTTGTCCCTGGTGCAGAAATTGAAATCCGCCGCGTCGCCCCCCTTGGCGATCCTATTCAGATCCAGCTACGTGGAACCTCGGTGAGCCTGCGCAAACAGGAAGCCACCATCCTGCTGGTGGAGAGTATTACGTGAAACCTGCTGTAATCGGCCTGATCGGCAATCCTAACTGTGGCAAGACCACCCTGTTCAACCAACTGACCGGTGCCCGACAGAAAGTTGGCAATTGGCCTGGAGTAACCGTCGAGCGTAAAGAAGGTGTCGTGGTTATTCGCGACCAGAGCCTGACTCTGGTCGATTTGCCAGGCACTTATGCACTCGACAGCCAGGATGACGACCTGTCTCTGGATGAGCGTATCGCCCGAGACTTTGTTATCGGCGGCGAGTCCGATCTGGTCATTAATATTCTTGATGGCTCGAACCTGGAGCGCAATCTTTATCTCACTTCCCAGCTACTGGATATGGGCGTGCCTATGGTATGCGCAGTCAATATGCTTGACGTTGCCGAGCGGGAAGGAATACATATTGATACCCAGCAGCTGTCTACCCTGCTGGGTGTAGCGGTTGTACCGATTGTGGCATCGACCGGCGATGGTATTGAAGAATTACGCCGCGTCGTTGGCCATGCGCTGCAGCATTCTGCCGTCCCGACCCCCATGTGGCGCGCATCCGGCAACATTCATACGGCACTCGAAGAATTGATCGCTGCCTCCGGGCAAACCCTGTCCAACCCGCGCTGGATGGCTTCTCGGGCACTGGAGAGTGATCGCCAGGCCGCTGCCGACGTTGGACCAGCCTATCGCAGCGCCTATGTAAAGCTTGCTGCCGACTGGCGTCAACGCCTAGAAAGCCAGGAACATCAGCCAATCGATGTGCTGATTGCCAACTCGCGCTTTACATCGATAAGACATCTGACCCATCAGGTCGTCAGCCTGCACCATACCGGACGCTCACTCACCGAGCGTATCGACAGTTGGGTACTGAACCGCTTCCTTGGCATTCCCTTCTTTCTCGGCATCATGTATTTGATGTTTACCTTTGCAATTAATTTTGGCGGCGCGTTTATCGATTTCTTTGACATGTCTTCCTCGGCTATTTTTGTTGAGGGCAGCCGTTACCTGCTCAACGCCATATCCGCGCCGGAATGGCTCATCACTTTGCTCTCCGATGGATTGGGTGGCGGCATTCAGCTGGTCGCCACCTTCATTCCGATTATTGGTGGTTTATACCTGTTTTTATCCATTATTGAAGACTCTGGCTATATGGCCCGAGCAGCCTTTGTTATGGATCGCCTGATGCGCTCAGTCGGACTGCCAGGAAAGTCTTTTGTGCCACTCATTGTTGGATTCGGCTGTAATGTGCCGGCGGTAATGGCCGCCCGGACAATGGACACCCATAAAGATCGTTTATTAACCATCGCGATGGCACCCTTTATGTCCTGCGGTGCCCGGCTGTCTGTATTTGCCCTGTTCGCCGCTGCGTTTTTTGCAGACAACGGCGCCACCATGGTGTTTGCACTTTATATACTTGGCATCGCCATGGCACTGCTTACCGGCCTGGCGCTGAAGAACACGCTGTTCAAACCGGAGTTAACTCCGTTTGTTATGGAACTACCGGCTTACCATATCCCGACCGTCAAGGGTGTACTGATTAAAACCTGGGAACGGCTGAAGTCGTTTTCAATGCGCGCCGGTAAAACCATTATTATTGTGGTTACCGTACTGAGTTTTTTGAATTCATTTGGAACAGACGGTTCCTTTGGCAACCAGAATAATGAGAAGTCAGCATTGTCCGGCATTGCCCGAGTCGCGACGCCGGTATTGGCACCTATGGGCGTCCAGACTGATAACTGGCCTGCAACCGTCGGTATCATTACCGGTATTTTTGCCAAGGAGGCCGTCGTGGGAACACTGGACGCCCTCTATAGCCCAGACGTAATAGTCGACGACCGTCCATACAACCTGCCCAATTTATTACTCGAATCCCTTCTGACCATTCCAGATAACCTTGCCAGTGTTGCGAACAATTTGCTTGACCCTCTGGGACTGAATCTGATTGGTGCCGACCAAGGCGAAGAGCAAGGTGTGCACTCTGGAACATTCAGTGCGATGGAATTGTTGTTTGGCAGTCAGCTGGCGGCCTTTTCCTATCTGGTGTTTGTACTGTTATACACCCCCTGTGTTGCCACCCTGGGTGCGATGGTGCGAGAAGCCGGAATCAAATGGATGATCTTTGTCGCCGTCTGGAGTACTGGCCTGGCCTACACCACCGCCGTACTGGTGTATCAGCTCGGTAGCATCACCAGCCACCCACTGAGTTCCGGGGTCTGGTCGCTCGGCTGCGTTGGTTTTATCGCCGGCTGTTTGCTGCTGATGCGGCGTCACGGCAAACGCCGCGACGCGTTATTGATACCGATAGTCCAGCTTAACTGACCCAAGCCCGTATGCTCAGTCGGGTCTGATTCGACTGAGCAGTTCTCCCAGGCCAGCATAGACTTTGCCACCCAGCCGCCCCAGAGGGTCAACCGCCTCGGCATTGATCTGCTGACGCTGCTTAACCGGCTCAAGTACCATTTCAGCCACGTAAAGCTGGTCGATCTGCAGAAACACCAGATGCTGTGGCGCTGGCCCCAGATCGACTTGCTGTTGGTAATGACAGGCAAATGCCAGAGGCGAATCAGTCAGTCTCGGCAGGCCTCCAGCGATAAACTCAGTAACCGCCAGCCCCTGTTGATCCACTTCACTCTCATCAAACCCCAGTGTAGCCGAGCTGGTGTTCACCGCATCCAGATCCGCGACACGGGGAATATGGACAACGCACTCTCCGGTTCTGCGCAAGTTTTCATAACTGTCTTTTTCCATTCCTGCCGACTTCTGGCCCATGGACACCACCAGTGTGGGCGGATTGGAACAGACAGGGGCAAAAAAAGAATACGGTGCCAGGTTCAGGCTGCCCGACGGGTTGCTTGTCAGAATCCAGGCGATGGGACGCGGCAGCACTGCTTGGGTCATTAAAAAATAGCGTTGGGATGCTTCAATTTCTGCAAAATCAACAATCATGAAATCTCCTTCCGGTTAACCGGGATTGTCAAAGACAGCGATCTGTCACCTGAGTTTATTGGCTCCACTCAAACACATCACATCGCCGCCATACAAATGTCATGCTAATGTCATTTGCCAGAGGACTAATACAGGCATCCAAAGCCAACCGGATTTGCTCATGAGAGAAAGACCTTTTTCCCTGAGCTTTCTTCACCATAGCGGCATCGCTGCCCTGATCGTTATCACTTTAATGTTGAATGGTAGCCAGAATACCGCCGGCTATTGGCGGGCCTGGAACAGCAAACGAGATAATTGGCAGGTCAATCAGTGGCCCAATTGCCAAATCACCCAGCACCATCAACAAGATGATCAACAACAATGCCGCCAGCAATGGCGCCAGTTACTGACCGCCGCCATGGACTATAACCGCGAAGTGAACGCCATGCCTGGCTGGCTCTGGCGCGCATGGCTGTATCCCGAGCTCCCCCGCTGTGTACGTATTCCAACACATTTGACGCCAGCACAGGCTCAACTGAGTGCCGCCACTGTACTGCGGCCCTGCCCCCGAGACCAGCGCCAGGATTCCTGATATGGTCGCGGCTTCAAAGTTAGCGATATTCGGGTAAAAACCATGCTGTCATTACAAAGCGCCTTCCCTCTTCTTGCTATCGCGGTGAGCTGGCTGGCGTGGAACGACCCCCAACCACTGCTGGGTTGGAACGTCGCGGTTATTCCCTTACTGATGTTTATTATGTTTTGCATGGGTCTGACCTTACGGGCACAAGATTTCCGCCGTATCTTGCGCAAACCGGAACCGGTCGCCATGGGCGTCACCTTGCAATATCTGCTGATGCCACTGCTTGGCTGGTTGCTGGTGCATCTGTTGGCACTGCCAGACGAAGTGGCGTTAGGTGTCATTCTGGTAGGCGTATGTGCCGGTGGAACGGCATCCAATGTCATGACCTACCTGGCTGGGGGTGATGTTGCCCTGTCAATCAGTATGACGCTGCTTTCCACCCTGTGGGGCGTTGTCCTGACCCCATGGCTGCTGAGTTTCTATGCCTCCGCAAGTGTCAGTATCGATATACTCGCGATTCTGCTGACGACCGCAAAAATTGTCGTGTTGCCTATCATTGCTGGCATCGCCATCAATCATTACTTCCCGGCACTGCGCCAGGCAGTTAACAAACAGCTGGCAAACGCCGCAACCGTCGCCATATTGGCCATTATCGCCATCGTCGTCGCGCTGAATGCCGATGAGATTGCCACGGTGGGCGTCATGACATTACTGGCGGTGGCGTTACACAACCTGCTCGGTACTGCGTTGGGTTATACGTTGGCGCGCTGGCGCGGCTTTACCGAAGTCGAGTGTCGCACCATTGCCATCGAAGTAGGCATGCAAAATTCAGGACTGGGGGCAGCGCTGGCGTTGCAGTTTTTTACCCCCCTTACTGCCCTGCCCGCCGCCCTGTTCAGCGTCTGGCATAACCTCAGCGGCGCGCTGCTAGCCTCCTGGTGGCGCTGGCAAACCCGACGCCGGATTCGCCAACTGCAAACAGCCAGTGGTGGAGTCAGCAAGACTGATAACGCAAAACCTTGAGTCCTGCCGTATCATCCACTTCCACAAAAGCATCCGGATTCGGCAGGCGCTCGATGCAACGCCAGTCCGGGCACTCGTTGGCAACCTGCTGGCGCAAAAAATGTTCCCCCAGCTCTGGCGCATTCAGACACAGTAACAACTCCCCTCCAGGCGCCAGCATCTCAGGCAGGCGCCGCAACAACCTCGGGTAATCCTTGCGAATATCAACACTGCCTTTCTGGAAGGTTGGCGGATCAGCAATCACCAGATCGTAGGGGCCATGTTTTTTCAGCCGTCCAAATGAACGAAAAATATCCACCCCCTCAAAAACAACCCGATCGAGCTGGTGTTGATTAAGGCGGTGGTTATCCCTGCCGATAGCCAATGCTCTGCGGCTCATATCAACATTCACCACCCGTGCCGCTCCGCCCGCAATCGCCGCCACGGAAAAGCCACAGGTATAGGCAAACAGGTTTAACACCCGCTTGCCGGCACCATGTTCCAGCACCCAGCGGCGACCATTGGCCATATCGAGAAACAGACCGGTATTCTGGAACTGGCCCAAACGGAGTTCATAATTCAGGCCATGCTCAGTGACTTCCAACCGGGCCGGCAGCTCTCCCACCAGGGCTTCCATCGGTGCCATGGGACGACAGCGATACTGCACCGCCACCACCGCAGCCTCAGCCAAGGTCGCCATCAGCCAGGTTGATAATTGCTCGAGCCAGCCCATTACCGGCTCCTGATACAAGGTGATCAACACCAGTGGTTTATACCAGTCAATATTAACGTGTTCAAAGCCGGGTTCACTGTGCCCCCGGCCATGAAACAGCCGCTGAGCCTCACACGACACAGGCAGACGAAAATCGGGAATCATGAGTACAATTTATCCAGACCAAATTATTAAAACGAACCGACTCACAGAGCCGTATGCCGATCACCATAACAGCATCAGCTTGAGCCATGATGGGAGAGCGATAAACAAGGCAATGCTGCCGCTCTACTGGCATTTATTTTGCCTTATGAATAACTGTCTGAGGCAAATTGAGCCAATCCGATAAGGCCGACAGACAATCATCCCACTCAGGTTCAATTCATGGCCAACTATTTTGCATCAGCCCTTGGTCACCAGAACTTACTGAGCTACTATGGCGGTGAGCTTGTCGTTTCAAGCTCTATTGGCGAGTGCTCCAGATTCACCCGAAGTGTGCAGGATACTGGTCGATATCGGCATTGATTGCTTACCGGATGACCGGCCAGTACCGCAGTGCCAGCAAAATCGCATTAAATTGGCTTTGGCCAACATCAATTTCAGGAAATACAAATGGCAGATCAAGTTCAGGGCACTGTTAAGTGGTTCAACGATGAGAAAGGATTCGGCTTTATTGAGCAGGAATCTGGTAAAGATGTTTTTGTTCACTACAGTGCTATCAACGGCGCAGGCCGTAAGTCACTGCAGGAAGGCCAGAAAGTGACCATGGAAGTAACCATGGGCCAGAAAGGTCCTCAGGCTGAAAACGTCAACCCTCTGTAACATCCTGGGCCGTTCTACGGCCGTGGCCCTGTTATCTGTTTGGTCACCCTTTGTGTTTTCACCAGGCGTGTCACCCTTCAAGATTCGCTGGCCAAAAGTCCGCTGAAGCCTCTGGCTTCAGCTGACCCATTTCTTGCATCCGCATGCCCTTTTTTGTTCCCCAGCCATTCAGCGACGTATCGTCCCTATGATTGACCAAGGCGAACTGTTTAACATCCCCAATCCGTGCCGTGGAATTTGCACCGTTAATAACAAAGGGTTCTGCAAGGGTTGTTTACGCAGCCGTCAGGAGCGCTTCCATTGGAACGAATTCAGTAATTTCCAGAAACAACTGATTGTCAATCTGTGTGAGCGCCGCCGCCTGAAGTTAAAGGCAGGACAGGTACAACACGTCGAAGACGCATTGCCAGAGTACATTCCGCAAGGGGATTTGTTTGCTGCTGACCGCAACATAATGGATCAGAATCTGGAAAACTCACGCACATCAGTCTCAGAAGAGCCGACGCCTCCGCCTCTGGCTACGGCATCGAGAACAACGCCACAACAAGCCAGCCAGATTGGTCTGTTTGAACGCCAGGGAAGTCCTGACTCAAAACAAGATGGCCCCTAGGGGGCGTTCAATGATCAAACCGAGCCTGCTAAGCGCCCGTTGGTTTCAGCACAAGGCATGAGGAGCATGGTTTAGCGAGCTAAACAAGTGACAACTAACGCCGTGCTGGAAGTCACTGGCCTCAGCTCGAAGGGTCAGGGTCAATATCCCGCCATGCGGTGTTGTCGGACTTGAAAAGGACGCGCCATTCTCGGCGTCCAATGCCTTGCCTTACGGGATTTTTCCTCCTGACAGGACGTGTCACGGGCTAGCCAGGCAAACGCAATGCATCGAATTCATTCATCCAGCCAAGCGTCGCTGAAGTTGCCCGGCTTGGATGGTACTCTGCTCCAACCCAGCCCTCATAATGGCTGCTCTCGATCGTGGCAAACACTTCATCAAACTTGATCCGCCCGGTTCCCGGTTCGTGTCGGCCTGGCATATCGGCAAACTGGATATGGCCGATCTTGCGACCGTGACGGCGAATAAACCCGATCACATCCACGCCCATACGGGACATATGATAAACATCAAACTGCGCCTTGATGTGAGGATGACGTAGCTCCACCATAATGGCCAACATTTCCCGCCCGGTGCAAACCATAAAATCGGGCATATCAAAACGATTAATCGCTTCAAACGTGGTGGTGATTCCAAACGGGGCAAAACTGTCGGCGGTTACCTGCAGATTGCGAATAAAGGTCGCCATATACTCTTCGCGACGCTCGGCAATGCGACAGCAGCCCGGTAATACGTTCACCGTGGGAATTTTTAATGCCCGCGCATAAGACAGGCATTCCACCACTGCAGCGGCATATTCTGCGGTCTTGCGCGGTACGCATGCCAGCCCTTCTCCGCCCTGCATCAGATCGCCAGCAGACACGTTAATCAGTACGCATTTGAGGTCATTGTCGATCAGCTGTCGCTTGATATCAGAGATCGGATAAGCGTAGGGAAACTGGATTTCGACCGCATGAAAGCCGTCTCGGCGGGCTGCCGTAAACCGTTTCATAAACGGTAACTCGGTATATAAGGTGGATAAATTAGCGCTCGCCTTCACCTGACAACATCTCCATATACAAGTGAATCAACGTAGCAGGATCCTGCTCCCCAAAACCACGGCCAGCATGTTGACGCAGCAACTCGACACCCAGTCCTGCCATGGGGATCGCACTGCCCAAAGACTGCGCCAGACCATTGGCCATATTCATATCCTTGAGCAAGGTATTGACCCGCCACTTTATATCCTCGAAATCGCGTGCGGCCATTTTAGGGCCAGTGAGCTGAAGTGGCGTGGAATCTGCAAAACCACCCCGAAGTGCCTGAGGTAATGCCAGCGCGTCAACGCCTGCCCGTTCAGCCAACGCAAGTACCTCCGCCATCACCAGAACATTACAACTCACCAACATCTGGTTGCACACCTTGCTCACCTGACCAGCACCCGTTGGCCCCATATGAGTAACCCGCTGGCTCAGGGCGGCAAACACCGGCCTCAGTCGATCGATCACCGATAGATCGCCCCCTGTCATGATTGCCAGTGTCCCTTGTTCCGCACCGATAACGCCCCCCGATACCGGAGCATCCACCCAGCTCATACCGCATCGGGTTAGCAATTCAGAGGCCATCCGTCGGGTCGATTGCGGCTCAATACTGGAGAAGTCCACCAGTACCTGACCCTCATGCCCAACCGTCGCGATGCCCTCAGGGCCAAAGACAATATCATGAACGGCCTCAGTATTGGTGACACACACCATCACCACATCGCATTGCTGCGTCAGTTCTGCCACTGATGCAGCTCGCTGAGCACCTGCTGCTGCCACTGCTGCAATTTTATCGGGCGTACGATTCCAGACCCGGACAGGGTAGCCGGCGTCCAGCAGACGCATAACCATGGGAACTCCCATAAGGCCCATCCCGATAAATCCGATCGTCAATGCTCCACCCTCTAGAAGAATAACTGCCAATACTATCAAAGACTTACTGACTTTGAACCAAGTTTTCCGACGTTTGCTCACAGCTGGCCTATTCTTAAAATACCCACCCGCCAGAGGACACTTGTCTCATGAATATGGCCACTATTTTTGCGGAGTCCCGACAACTGCCGCATATTCCGAAAGTTGTACAAGAGCTGATTGAAAGTTTCCGGGACGACAATGCCAATGCCAACGATATCAGCCGCAAGGTCGCACTCGACCAGGCGCTCACCGCCAAGGTACTGCGACTGGCCAATTCAGCTCACTATGGCCTGTCACGCACCGTTTCCAATCCCCAGGACGCCGTCGTGCTGTTGGGGTTAAGTACATTGCGTACCATGGTTCTGGCCTCCGGCGTCACATCCGCCATGAAAGCCCCTGCCGGTTTTGATCAAAAAACCTTCTGGCGTGACTCCTTTGCCGTCGCTTCTTTGGCCAAATGGCTGGCTCGCTATATGCCAGACGGCGACAAAGAAACTGCTTTTACCTGCGGCATGTTACATTCCATCGGTTTAATGCTGATTCACATCGTACTGCCAGACGATGCCGCCAATATTAACGAATCCGTACGTCTGGGCGGCCATCGTCACACCGCAGAAACCGCACGATTGGGTTTTACCTCTGCCGATGTCGGCACCGAACTGGCCAAGCGCTGGAAATTTCCGGAAGAAATCCAGCAAGCAATCCAGGACCAGAGCAACCCGGATCTGGATCAACCCTTCTCAAATCTCGGCGGCCTGATCTACATCGCCAAATACTTGCATACCGCCCATCAGAATGATCTGACCGAAGAAGAGCTGGTGGAAAAATTCCCGGTTCGGGTTGCCCGGCACATCGGTCTCGATCTGCGTCAAATCCGTGCGGCAGTGGCAGAATGCCGCGACCTGGAATCCGGTTTTGAAGACATTCTCAACGATTAGAGGATCTTCCAATGATGCACAGAAAACGCTTGGCGATTTAACAAGACACCATTGCGATCAGGCCCCGGCAAACCATTGCTGACTCAACATCACCCTCACCTCCGCTGAACGGCGGAGGTCTGCGGGCGACAGCCGGTCGATCACTCTCAGTCGGGGCAACAGCCCGGCACCATTCGCCAACTGTATGGCTAACCCTGGACGTGCGTTCAATTCCAGTAACAGCGGGCCATGCTGGCGATCGATAACAATATCGGCCCCCAGATAGCCTAATCCGGTCATGTCATAACAGCGGGCCGCCAAAACCAGTAATGGCTGCCATTGGGGGATAACCAGCTCCGACAGTGTCACCTCAGTATCCGGGTGCTGGGTCAGACGAATGCCATCCTGCACCCCGTGTAACGCTTGTCCATTTGCCAGCGACAACCCCACACCGACAGCACCCTGATGCAGATTCGCCTTTCCATCCGACGCTCGGGTAGCCAACCGTGTCATCGCCATCACCGGATAACCGCGACAGACGATCACTCGAACATCGGGCACCCCTTCGTAAGAGAAATGCGCCAGCGACTCGTCAAACTCAATACATCGCTCAATAATAGCGATATCCGGCGTACCACCCAGGCTATAAAGTCCGGCAAGAATGTTCGACGCATGACGTTTGAGATCGCTCAGAGTCACCGGGCTGCCATTGGCTCGCAGCCAATAATCGCCTTCCCGGCTCTGAACAACCACAATTCCTTTACCACCGGAGCCTTTGGCCGGTTTGATCACAAATGCCGGAATGTCAGACAGCTGTTGCCCCAACGCCTCAACTTCATGCTGTGACTGAATCGTACCTATCAGTTCGGGCACCGCAATTCCGGCACGTTCTGCCAGTCGTTTGGTTTTCAGTTTGTTATCCACCAGCGGATACAGCTTGCGCGGATTATAACGCCCGATATACAACCGGTTACGGGCGTTCATACCCAGTACTCCAGCTTGCTGCAACCGTAACGGCAACAGCAACTGCTGCGATAACGACTGCCAGAGATGACCCATTCCTGCCAGACCATGAGCACCAGGATCGCGGCTATTCATGATCCATCCTGACGCAGCGACACAAAACGACGTAGCTCCAGCAACCGATAACCGGTGTACGTTCCCAGCATCAGCACCAGCGCCAGAATCACCAACTGTACACCGATGTAGTTAAATGTCAGATGTCGTATCAGCGGATCACTCATGGCCCAATACGCCACTACCGCCGTCAACAAGCTGCCGCCGCCCTGGCGCATCACCTCACGGCCACCTTCTTCTTCCCACAGAATCGACATACGTTCGATGGTCCATGACAAAATGATCATCGGGAAGAATGTGATTTTTAAACCCTCCGTCAGGCCCAGTTTGTAGGACGCCACACTGAACAGCCCGATAATCGCAATCACTGTAATAATCACCGCCGAGATTCTCGCCACCAGTAACAGGTTGAGACGCGATAAATAGCTGCGAATAACCAGGCCGGTTGCCACAACGAACAGAAAGCCCACCAGCCCAGTGATCAGCGAAGTCTGAATAAATGCCACCGCAATCAGCACCGGCATAAAGGTGCCCGAGGTACGAATCCCCACCAGAATCCGCAGCAGGCATACCACCAACGCGCCGATGGGTAACAACAGAATGGTTTTGAACATCGCCTGCTCTTCCACCGGCAGACTGTGAATGGAAAAATTCAATAACTCGTGTTGATCTGACAAGCGGTTGGCAACACTGGCAAAAGTCGATTCTTCCCGCCGGATCATGGCAAAGCGTACCTGTGAATCACGGCCACCCGACACCTCCAGCACCGGCTCACCACGCTGCTCCCACAATAACAACGGCGCATCCCGATCAAACAGCGCCGGATTACGGGCCTGCAGCGGAATGTCAAAGACCTGACTCTGATCGTCTTGCCATACCCGGATATAAGGCAACAATTGCTGTTGCCGACGACCATCCTGTAACCGCAAGCCGTACACCAGACGTGCAGGCACCCCCGCCTTGTTCAGCATATTCACCAGTAACGGTGGCAGAGTCTGACTGAATTCACTGATCAGCAGCTCCACATGCTGGGCACGAGGTACGGCTGAAAATGCCTTTAATAACTCCCGCGTCAGACTGAAGTTATCTGCCGACGTACGATGCGCCAACGCCAACAACTGCCCCACCGCACTGGCGTAAGGTTCCGGCCAGCTGGTCACCGTCAGCGCCGGTTCCGGTTCCGGCATCAATTCGTAGGCGTCGCTTTCCAACACATCCGCGCGATAAAACAACACCTGGCGGCCGCTGGCCGTGCGCTTGGTCCACTCCGCCACCGGATTGCCACCGTCGATAAAATTCAGCCCGTAACCGGGAGACGCGCCACTTTCACGCAGCAACATAAATCCGGGTTGATTCGATGGCCGCGCCAGAACGGCACGCACCGGTTGTGCATCAGCGGTCAGCTCTACTCTTGCTTCAACCGACCAGACGGTTTGTGACTCACCCGGTAACAGCGGTACGTCATACACCCAGTGCCGATGCAGAATCTGGGCAATCCCGGCGCTCAGCAACAACAGGATCAACGCAACATAAGGCCAACGATGTTCACTCATTCGTCATCACTCACAGCTGGCGCTTG
This sequence comes from Oceanobacter antarcticus, assembly GCF_044962685.1. NCBI lineage: Bacteria > Pseudomonadati > Pseudomonadota > Gammaproteobacteria > Oceanospirillales > Oceanospirillaceae > Oceanobacter > Oceanobacter antarcticus. The sequence continues at coordinate 3,596 of NZ_JBBKTX010000034.1, read as the reverse complement.
CGCATCGGGTTGATATTTCCCGAGCAGAAATTTTTTCCCCACATCAATCAGGGTGACATCACGCAAGAACGCACGCCCCAGTAAAATCGGATAGGTCATCTGGGAACGATCGGCCAGAGAAAATTCGGCTTGCTGCTGTAACTGCTGACCGAGATGAACCGTCAACGCCACCACGGGCCGACGATCGATTTCGTTGGTGGATGCTTGCCGGATCAACACATTACGAACCAGTCGAGCTTCGATCTCCAGCGGCTCGGCTTCATCATCGTGCTGCAACAGAAAACGTACCCAACGCTGACCATTACGCTCAAAACGGGTGATATTACGGGCACTCAGCGACGACGTCGCTGCTCCGCTGTCGACTCTGGCGCGATAGTGATGCCCAGGCGGCACCAGATAAATCCACTCCGATGCCCCCACCACCAGTTTGTCTGCAACAGGTTCGGCGACCGCATCGGCCGCCGGACAACTTGGCTGACCCGGATCCGGGTTGATATCTGCCAGCTGTTGTAACTGTTGCTGCAGCGCCACCATCTGAACCGTCTGCTCTTGCTGATTCGCCAGAACCGCTTCAATATCTGGACAGCTCAACTGAATATCAGGACGATGACGGACAACAACCGCCTCAATACCCTCCAGCGTCACCGCCCGGTGCTCAGCCCCCGGCCAGTGACTGCAGGCCGACAAACCACCCGCGACCATCAACATCAATGCCACCTGCCAGGCCCCGCTGGACATACCACAACTCCACCGCGCAAAAGCCGGTATTGAACCATAAAGGCGGTACAAGTTGCCCACGACTATTACGCAGCTTGTCAGAAATCACTGTTGGTTTGCTCACTAGCAGGCCGTTGAAATTCGTATCTAATTCGCTGATAGAAGCTCTTCCGCCTTATCAATCACACTTATTTGGTTGTTTTCTATTCAGGTTTTCCATTTAAAACGGGATTAGCCATCCCGTTTCCGTTCATCAGACAGATTGACCCTGTAACTTTGCCATTCGCACCAGGTTGTAAGCCATCATGGTCACCTCAAGAGCGCTGTTGACCTTCTCCAGCCCCTTCACTTTTAACTGCCGTAAGGGGCCGATCAAAACCATGCCGGTTTTCCATGACTGTATGCCCCATGAAGGACAATCGGGCTTTTTGTCCTTTGGCTTTTTTGAACAGCCTCGCATCTGGATCGGTGGTCGATTCATGCGTGTCATTGCTGCGTTTGGTGCCACGAAAATTCTCTCCCCGATTGCGTCCGGAAGGCCCTTGGCACTGATCATGGTCGTCATCAGGGTGCTTTGGCCGAAAACTCTTTTGGGAAGCCCAAGCCTGCATCAAAGTGCCATCGACACTGAAATGATCGTTCGACAGGAGCTGTTGTTTTTGGGCCGAGGCAACCACTTCGGCAAATAATTCGGTGCTGACGTTATGGTGGATCAAGCGATCCCGATTGACGCTGAAAGTCGAATGATCCCGGACCGGATCATCAATACTCAAACCGACAAACCAGCGATAGAGCATGTTGTACTGAATCTGCTCGACCAGTTGCCGTTCGCTGCGAATACTGAAGAGGATTTGCAGCAGCAAGGCTCTCAATAAACGCTCCGGAGGAATGGATTCCCGCCCACGCTCGGAATAGATCAGGCTGAGCTTCCAATCGATGTGGGTGAGCGCCTTGAATTCATAAAGCTCATCGATTTCCTTTGGGTGATACAACTCGATATCGCCTGACTCTCCAAAACCGACTTCAACAAGAAGCTTCCTGTAGAATCTGGGAGTCTCTCTACCTAGAGCACCCTCAATCTCATCTATTCCTTTATTCGTTAGTAGTTTCATACTCGGAAATATAACGCCACAAACAGCGGGGAGCATAGCGAAACTGCTGCTTTATTTTGTTATAAATTTTTCTCATTTTCCTTGCTGTGCCAAACTCTCAAAATATAAACAATACCACTGGTGATTAAATACCGGACGGTGTAATCACCAATATATAGATCTCGGATTTTTTCAGGATCAGGCGCTTTTATGACCGGCAAGCCAATTTCAGGGAATTGCTTTAGTTTGAAAACTCCTTCTTGAAGATCAATTGCGATTCTTCGTGCGGCATAAGGATTCTTAACCTCAACACACTCGACAACCCGTTGAAGGTCTTTCATCGACTCTGGGGAATATTCAACCTCTATCATTTCGGTGGCTCTTTGCGCTCACCAGTGCCCCAGCTGTTTAGCCAGGCATTCACATCTGCTTCCGCAATGGATTTACCTGCTTTAATAGACTCTAGAGCCTCCAAAGTGTCTGCCCACCGAGACTCCTCTACGGACTGTCTTGCCAAAAACTCTTTAACCGCTTGATTTATAAGATAATTCTTACTTCTATCTAGCTTGCTAGCTAAAAATTCAAGTGGCTTATCTATGTCATCTGCTAGCCGAATACTTGTAATACCCATTGAAACGCTCTCCTGTACTAGTTTGTAATACATTTTAGTACATGCGAGCATTCAAGGCTAGAGTGATTTATAACGTTAAGTTAAGCGGCGCAGCATCGCTGCGTCCGAGAGAGCGAAGCGAATGTTCTTAAACGCTTGGTTATGCACCTTTGTAAATATTTTTTGTTTGGACTCTAAACAACTTTTCGATGTTTAATAACGTCGGTTGATTCAATTAACCCTTTTGAAAAAATTTCTTTTGTATGTGACATTTCGATATGTTTGGTCAAAGCTTCTTGGTTTTGAAAAACTTCCCATAATACGAAGCGGTTTGACTCACCTATTTCTCGGAAAAACCTGAATTCAAGGCAACCTTCTTCTTTATTCGTTTGTATTTCGAATTCGTTTAAGAGGCTCTCAAATTCATCAGCATGCCCAGCTTTAACCTCAATAATTGCAGTAGCTTCAATTATGTTTGTCATAGATTTAGTTCGACCTTTTTGCATAACGCCGCCATCAGTTGCGGCTATGGAGTTGTTTGATTTGTGGTAGCGTAGCGTTAAACCACAAACCAAACAACGGAAAAGACGTCAATCTTCATGGCCTTGTTAAGTTTCTTCGCCTGAATCATGAATACTCATCATATTTTTAAGAATAATTACTAAAATAGACACTAGGGGACATCTATTTAATCCTGCACGACTCTGCGCGAGTGTTGCCGGTGATCAGGGCAAGGCGGCGAATGCCGCGAAATGACGAGTCCTTTTCAAGTTCGCCAACACCGCTCTGGACGGCGGCAACCCGCGCCCTCCGGGGGCTGCCGGATGATCTCGACTCTGTGTCGCCGACGTTTGACGTGACCCGTCAGGCCTGCAAGTCGGCTTCGTGATTCGACACCATCCGGTAGCCCAGAGTGAGCACCGGATTAAATAGATGTCCCCCAGAGCACAAAGCCATTGCGCTCCCAGTACAGTAACTTGATTTTATCCCGGTCGCGATTACAAAAGACAAACAGAGCATTGGCCATAGAACTAAGCTCCAGCTCTTGCTCGACCAGTGCCGACAAGCCATTAATCGACTTGCGCATGTCAACGGTGCCTGCGTATAAATATACCTGAACCGCTGCACTGGGCCTAAGCATATAAAAGCCCTCGATCTTTTAATGCCAGCAACAGATC
>NZ_JBBKTX010000033.1:0-42440 GCF_044962685.1 Oceanobacter antarcticus | reverse complement strand
GGCGTCATGGCGATCTACCAGATTTTGATATCGTAATATGATTTTACGGGTAGAAAGTCTGGCCGTAACAGGCGTGAAAGGCTGTTGAATGCTGGCGTCGAAGGTGTTGCAGGGACGACTAGCTAAGGTTGATGATGTTTTGAAAGAGTCAGGGGTTCGGGAGTTCCAACACAAAATGTATACTTCCAAGGGTATGGACATGTCCCCTATTCCGATAATGGCCATGAACTGTATGGGGGTAAGGGGAGGCTTTATGGACACATCATCCGTAGCGATGATTTGCCTGCCCATCTCAAGGCCAGTTTATTGGGCCATAGTGTGATGATTCCGATCACTGGCGGTGAGCTGAATATGGGTATCTGGCAAGGAATTTACCTCGGCGAACACCGTGACAGTGGTGGTAGCCGCCGTGTATTGGCAACCCTGCAGGGTCAGGGTCCGGGCCAGTAACCTGGAACGAATGTATTTTTACTGACTTGTTTGTAGCGGTTGCCGGAGTAACCTGATGATTGTTCGTGAACGCCCGCATGCGCTGGCGCTGTTATTTGTTTGGCGTGGTTCTATTTTGCCCGATATTGCGCTGCACCTGCTGGCGTTGCTGTTGTTTGCTGCCGGAGTGGTGGTGATCCATACCGATCACTGGGCCAATTTGGCGCAGTATTCAGTCGCCCCTTTTACCTTGCTGGGCATCGCGTTATCGCTGTTTCTCGGTTTCCGTAATAACGCCTGTTACGACCGCTGGTGGGAAGGTCGTCAGCAATGGGGTCAGATGATTTCTAACGTGCGTTCGTTAGCGCGCTCGGCACATATTCTGTTGCCCGCATCCCGTCGTTTAACATTATTGGCCTGGTGCGCGGTGTTTTATCACGCCTTGCGGCTGCAATTACGTCGGCAGCCGCTGTCGATGGCTATCTTGCAGCAGCAATTACCTGACTGGGTGCTGGCGTGTTTGCCCGTTACAGAACTAGAACAGGTGATCGGTAGCGGCAATGTTGCTGACGGTGTGTGTCAGAACATGGCAGAACAGCTGCGTCAGGCGTATGTTGCCAACGAGCTGGATACTCAGGGGATTCGTATTCTGGATGAGCATGTGTCGGGCCTGGCGACAGTACAGGCCGGTTGTGAGCGGTTGTCATCGACCCCTTTGCCCTTTGCCTATTCCTTGCTGACTCATCGCACAGCATATCTGTATTGTTATTTATTGCCCTTCGGTCTGGTCGGCAGTATGGGCTGGATGACACCGGTATTTCTGGTCATTGTTGCTTACACTTTTTTTGGTCTGGATGCCCTGGCGCAACAGCTGGAAGAGCCGTTTGGCAGCGCCTCCAATCATTTGCCACTGGATGCCCTGTGCCGGGTGAATGACCGCTCACTGGCACAAGCGTTGGGATTGCCTGTACCGGATTTAATGACACCGAAACAGCATGTGTTGCGGTAGATGGGCATGATCCCGTCACTTTTCGGTTATTCAACCCGCTGTTCAATGTGCTGCTCGAAGTACCGTTCGATACGGCGGTAGCCGTACTCCTGCGCCACCATATCCATCGACATAGCGGTCAGAAAAAACAGCATGGGGCCGTGTAGGGATTCTGGTGTGGTGTGTTTCAGTAGCCAGCTGATGACTCGGGCAGCAGTCACCGGAATATGGCTGATACGTGGCTTCGAGTTCCCTGCGGCAACAAAAGCGAGTCGGGCAATTTCCTGGTGAGTGAGCGTGTCCGGGCCTCCGATGGGAAGCTCCAGCAGTGGCTGGAAGGGGGCGTTGACACACATACGCGCCAGGTCTTCGCCATGGATCGGATTGTAGCGTTGCTGACCATTCCCCAGCAGCCAGATGCGTCCTCGCTGAGCCATGGCCAGCATCTCGTTCAGCTCGGGAAAAAAACCGTTCGGTCGTATGACTCGATAGTTGAGACCGGAGAGTCTGAGCTGATCGACAAAGGCTTCCTTGGCGTCGCAGATGGCCAGATGACGCAACAACTCACCATTGAGCACCGAAACGTAAACAAAACAGTCGACGCCAGATCGTTGTGCTTCTTGCAGCAGGTTCAGATTGGCTTGGTAATCGACATCGCGATAACGCAGGCCATCCTGTTGCCGGTTGATTCCCAGTGTTGAAATGACGAGATCCACCCCTTCGCAGCAATCTCTCAGGCTGGCTGGGTGGGTCACTTCGACGGTTCGTACATCACTGAGGTGAGCGATTAACGGGTCGACGTTGTCTGGGTTGCGCACCAGTGCGCGAACCCGATAACCCTGTTGCAGCAGTAGCTGCCAGATATGGCCACCCAGGTACCCGGTTCCTCCTGCGAGCAGTACGGTTTTCATAAACTTCCTCTGCAGCCGGGTGATGACAGTGCTTGGGTCAGTAGTGCCCAGGCTATTTCCAGTCTGGTGTCGTCCGTGTTCTCACGCTGCTTCCTTATCTTCAAACCATACGGCATTGCTACTGACATGATACTCACTAATGAGGTCGAACTCGATATCGGAGGGCTGCTGCTTTGCGACAAGGTTTGCCTACTCCTGGGTCAGCTCACCAACCAACCAATAAGACATTGCCCATTGGGTATCTCAGACAGCACCAGAGTCAATCCCTCGGCAATATTGGTTGGTGCGGCAACCCGCGCCCTCTGGGGGCTGCCGGATGATTCCGACTCGGTGTCGCCGACGTTTGACTTGACCCGCCAGGCCTGCAAACCGGCTTCGTGATTCGACCCCATCCGAAAGCCCAGAGCGGGCACCGAATTAAATAGATGTCCCCTACAGAGCTCGTTTGAAATCGGTCAGGGCGCTGATGACTTATATAATGATGATGTTCAGGGCATCGCGATGCTGTTGCAGCGTCGACGGGATGATATCTGTTATATCCAGTTCTGGGCTGAATCCGTACTTATTTTCGATCACCAGCACGCCGTTGGAGTGATTGTCCGCTTCGCTGGTGTAGCAAACGAGGTTGCCATTGTTCGGAGTCACAGATCAGGCTGCCGTCGTTGGTGTACTGAACGGCTACTATGCCGAACGCGACACCCGCAGGATCCTGTGCTGGCCATCGCATCGGTCTGGCCAGTCTCAGCCGAGCATCCAGGTGAGTGATGGTGTCCGGGCTTTGGTACTAAAACCCTGTTTGAACCTTTTGTACAAGGAGATAAAAGCCCTACCGGAACGACCGGCGGCGTTGGATTGTATGGCTTTGAATTGTGGCTGGCGATTGTGGATTTGAGCTGTGGCGCAAATGATCAAACGCCATGGCGGGGTTATGCGGATATCAGCCAGCGATCTTGGTGCTGTCTGTTTTGAATTTTTTGGGGAGGGCAGGCAACCGTTGGAAACAGGCCCGGTTGCCTTGAAATCCAATACTCAGCCCGCTTTTTGCAGGCAGTCTGGACAAAAGCCGACTTCGGGGAAATAGCCATTTGCGAGTTTGTAAGCGACTTCCGCAGAAGCGTAGGAACCCAGATACATCAGACTCTCGGGTTCTGGCAACTGGCTGCAGGTCGACAGGTGAACAGCGGCGATGACGCCCTCGCCAACGGGCTTTTTGACATAAAACTCGGCCATGATAGGACTCCAGTGCAGGTGGTAGGTATCGCAGCGACAAGGTTTTCACCTTAGCGGCGCTGACACTTTGCTAACGCCAAACCGACATTAACTGCAAAGGACTGTTGCCAACTTTATGCCAGCGGAGAATTATCCGCAGCGGTTTGAAATCGGCAGATTTTATTGCGGTAAATCAGTTGGTTAGCAAACACCAGTGATTACTGATAAAAAATGGCGATAGAAGTTGATCTGACTCAAGGCAAAAAATGTTGTTGTGCCTGTCGTTTTTGTCGACAACGCAACAGGTGCTCTGTTCAGCTCGGATATTCGCGTTGCACGTACTACTTCCGGGCGGGATTCCTTGCCAGATCTGACTCGGATCGAGGATCTGTTCTAGCGGGGGCGTTATCACCGCTGATCAGGGATAAACCGGACAAATTCATAATGACTCCTGGCGTACGGAATCGGTACGCAGCGAAAACTGAAAAATACTGTGCAAATAAACAGTATTGTTGCAGGTTGTTCAAGCACTGTTATGCAGCCGGGATCATCCTGTATTGAGGGTTTGGCTGTGCGGCAGATGCGATAGCGTCGTATAATGCCCCGTTACGTTGTACCTATTTGGGAGATTTCCATGAGTCAGCCAGATCGTCTGGTCATTTTTGATACCACTATGCGCGACGGTGAGCAGAGCCCTGGCGCGTCCATGACCAAAGAAGAAAAGGTTCGTATCGGCAAGGCGCTGGAAAAGATGCGAGTGGATGTCATTGAGGCGGGTTTTGCTGCGGCAAGTCCGGGAGATTTCTCCGCCATTGAGGCGGTTGCCCAGGCGGTGCGTGAAAGCACCGTCTGCAGCTTGGCACGGGCGATAGATAACGATATTGAGCGTGCAGCAGCATCTCTGGCAAAGGCCGAACGTGCCCGCATTCATACGTTTATTGCGACCTCGCCCATTCATATGCAGTACAAGTTGCGTATGCAACCTGATCAGGTGTTAGAACAAGCGGTGTATGCGGTGAAAAAAGCCCGCAACCTCGTTGCCGATGTGGAGTTTTCCTGTGAAGACGCTGGGCGTTCCGAAATCGATTTCCTCTGCCGTATTATCGAAGCCGCGATCAATGCCGGTGCGCGTACGATCAATATTCCAGACACGGTGGGCTATGCCATTCCGGAAGAATTTGGCCACACCATCAAGACCTTGCTGCAGCGTATCCCCAACGCTGACAAGGCAATCTTCTCTGTGCATTGTCATAATGACCTCGGGCTGGCGGTGGCCAACTCCCTTGCCGCCGTTGCCAATGGTGCTCGCCAGGTAGAATGCACCATTAATGGTCTGGGTGAGCGGGCCGGTAACGCTGCGCTGGAGGAGATCGTGATGGCGACCCGCACCCGTCATGACCTGTTTAATATTTCAACTGCTATTGATACCACCCAGATTGTGCCGACCTCCCGTCTGGTGTCGTCCATTACCGGCTTCCCGGTGCAGCCGAACAAGGCCATCGTCGGAGCCAACGCCTTTGCCCATGAATCCGGTATTCACCAGGATGGGGTACTCAAGCACCGCGAAACCTACGAAATCATGAAGGCCGAAGATGTTGGTTGGGGTGCCAATAAAATGGTGATGGGCAAACACTCGGGTCGTGCCGCTTTTCGCAGTCGTCTGGAAGAACTGGGTATGAGTTTTGACTCTGACGTCGCCCTTAACGAAGCGTTTGCCCGCTTCAAGGAACTGGCGGATAAAAAGCACGAAATTTTTGATGAAGACTTGCAGGCTCTGGTCAGCGAAGTCGCTGCAGATGCCGCTCCGGATGTGTACAAGCTGGTGGCACTGGAATGCCGTTCGGCCACTGGAGAAATGCCGCTGGCATCGCTGGTCGTCAGCCAGGATGGTGTTGAACACAAGGTGACCAGTGAAGGCTCTGGCCCGGTTGATGCGGCATTAAAAGCCATTGATCAAGTGGCTGGCTCAGGTGCCAATCTGCTGCTGTATTCAGTGAATAACATTACCAAGGGCACCGATTCCCAGGGTGAAGTTACGGTACGTCTTGAAAAAGGCGGTCGTATTGTCAACGGCAGTGGTGCTGATACCGATATCGTCGTGGCGTCGGCCAAGGCCTATATCCATGCTCTGAACCTGCTTTACTCTGGCAAGGATCGTCAGCACCCACAAAACGACGGTGTCTGACTCCGATGCGTGAAGCCGTTCGTTGCCAGTATCTTCATGCCATGGGTATCCCGCTATGGGTGCCTCGGCACGAGCTGCCTAACGCAGCACCGAGTCAGTTGTTACCCTGGCTCGGAGAGCAAGGTGGCCCGCATGGCAGTGAACTGCCAACGGGTCATCTGCCCAACTACCATCATGCCGAAGATCACTCTCCGGGAGGTCATTTTGCGGCAGAATTGCTGCAGCATCGTGGTACATCCACGGCGATAGCAGAGACTCGTGGTAATGCGCCTGCGGTACCCGCAAATGTACTCGCCAGGAACCCCGCAACGGCAAGCCTTAAAGTTCCACCAGTCGAACCAGCGCGGACTCCGTCTGTACCGCTGCCCTCCGAAGCGGTGACGGTTGTTGATTTGACCCCGCCGCGTTTTGAACTGCATTTTGTGGCGATGGGAGGTGGTGCCATCTGGGTGTGTGATGGCAGAGAACAGCTCCAGGCGATGCAGGCCTTTGCCTTGCGGGTGGCAGCAGGGATGGGCTGGAATCAGCAAAGAGGCGAACCGCTCTCCTTTCGTTGGCCCTTTATCGAGCATGGCAAGGACGATCAGAGTGCCGCAGTGGCGGAACAGGCACTGCGGGCACAATGGCAATTTTTTGTCCATCATGGTGGCCGTTTTGTAATTGGCTTTGGCCCTCGCTCCGGTCAGTGGCTAACACGTATCCAGGTGCCTGGCTGCTATCAGGACGGCGATGTCTTCAGCGTGATGAACAGTGCAGAACAGAAAAAACAACTGTGGCTGGCATTGCTGAAGCTGCCGATGGAACAACTGCCGGTGGAGCAATCATGAGCAACAGTGTCCGTATTGTCGCGGCCAGTCCGGAAGACCTGCAAGCACTGATGGCAATTGAACAGCGCTGTCAGTCTCATCCATGGAGTAATGCAGTGATGGTTCGCTACCTGAATAAAAAACAGGTGGTGTGGCGGCTGGAGCTCACCGAGTCCATTGTCGGTTTTGCTGTCGTGACCCAGGTGGCCGGGGAGGCTGAACTGCTGGATATTGCCATTCACCCCGATTATCAGGGGCACGGTCTGGGACAGCAGTTATTGCAACATTTGCTGGATATGGTTGCAGCCAACGGCAATGAACGTATGTTTCTTGAAGTGCGGGAAAGTAACCGTGCGGCGATCGCGGTTTATGAAAAGCTGGGTTTTTGCCAGGTTGGTGTCCGAAGCAACTACTATCCGGCCAAACAGGGACGCGAAGACGCCCTGATGTATTGCCAGGAACTGATCGTCTGACCTTTCAATAACCTGATAATCCGCAGGAGCACCCCCTCATGAGTCCAATGCTGCCAGGCTGGTTACTGGGGTTGATGTCACTTGCCAGCCTTGCTCTGCTGGGCTGGAGTATCTACAGCTATCGCTGGTCGGCGCTGATTGAACACCGCCCTGCCCAACATCTGTTTTTTGGCAGTGTGCTGGTGATGATTTTATTCTGGCAAGCCCAAGCAGGCATTGTGCCGGGGCTGGGTTTTCATATTCTGGCGCTCACCTCCGTTACTCTGATGATGGGCTGGCGGCTGGCGTTGGTGGCGACCGCCATGATGCAGCTGGTGTTGGCGTTGCTGGGGCAATTTGAGTGGTCGGCACTGGGTTATCATTACCTGGTACAGAATGCAGCACCTATCGGGTTTACCTACGGTTTTTACTCACTGGTCTATCGACGCCTGCCCCATAACCCGTTTATCTATATTCTTGTTGCCGGGTTTCTGAATGCCGGGGCTACCCATGCCTTTCTGGATGTGTTGCAAAGCAGTGTTTATGCACTCAGTGATACCTATACCACAGACCGGATCTGGCATGATTACCTGCGCTATTTGCCATTGATGATGTTTCCCGAGGGAGTGGTTAACGGTATGTTTATTGCCGGTATGGTAGCGTTCCATACGGAATGGCTCAGTACTTTTAACGAAGAGTCTTACTTCAAGTAAGCGTCGAATACTTCAGGTGTTTGGTTTGGTTATATCGGCCTGAAGTTGTGACTTTCATAGCAAGGAATAGAATATGAAGACGATGATTGGTGTGTTGGCCGGATTGCTGATGGTCTCATCTGCTTATGCGCGTGATGATGTGGGTAGCTATTCTATTGATGATGCAATGTCTCAGGAACAAGCGAAGCCTCGGCTGGGAACGTCAATACAATTCTATTTCGGCAATCAGCAACATAAGGCCGTGAGCAAAAATTTTGGTGAGTTTCGCACCAACAAAAAAACCAATGCCTTTGGCAAATCCGACAAGAAAGCCTGTGAGTGGGCGTTTCTGTCAGCAATGATTTCGTTACGCGATCGAGCCGTGAAAGAAGGCGGTAATGCGGTGGTGAATATCCGTTCGAACTACAAAAACAACCTGACCAGTAGTGACACTACCTTCCAGTGTGGGGCTGGTGCCATTATGGCGGGTGTTGCCCTGGTGGGGGATGTCGTCATTCTGGTGGACTGAGCCAAGTTTCCATTATAGCAAGGTGCACCGTGCCGAGGCTTACCTCGGCGCGTATTTTTGCAGCTTCCGCTGCAGGGTTCTGCGGTGCATGTTCAGGGCACGGGCGGTGGCGGATACATTGCCATCGTTTTCATTCAGCACTCGCTGGATGTGCTCCCATTCCAGTTGATCCACTGACATCACCTGTGCGTGTTCTGCTGAAGTTTCAGCCGATTGGCCATTATCATCCTTGAAGGCAGCCAGCAGCTCTTGCAAGGTGGCAGGCTTGTGCAGGTAGTTGTGGGCACCCAGCTTGATCGCTTCCACTGCCGTGGCGATGCTGGCGTAGCCGGTTAACATCACGATTTTTATCTCAGGCTGTTGTTGCAACAGTTGGGGAATCAGAGTCAGACCGGATTCTTGTGCCATACGTAAATCCAGGGTGGCCCATTGCGGCTGGAAGTCTGCTTGGGTAGCCAGTGCGGCGCTGCTGTTGTGTGCTGGCCGGGCAGTAAAGCCCTGTCGTTCGAGACTGCGGCACAATACCTGGCTGAAGTGGACGTCGTCGTCGATCACCAGGATACGGGGAAGGGCCGGGGTCGGGGTCATGATAGTGGTTCCGGTAAGGGAGAAATTGGCAGGCTGAGGGTGCAACGACTGCCGCCGTTGGCCAGTGCCCGCAGTTCGATATTACCGCCAAACTGCTCAACGCTGGCATTACTCAGGTAAAGACCAATACCCAGTCCGGTTTGCTTGCTGCTGCTGTAGGGTGTGTAACGGCTCAGAGCCGCAGCGGCGTGGGGATCGGGTTGAACAATATCTAACACCCAGTAGTCTTGCTCTTCACGGGTCTGGAGTTCAATCGCTTGTTGGCCGGCTTCAGCGGCGTTATCGAGCAGGTTCAGTAATGCCTGGTCCAGCAGGGGAGAAGTATGAATCATGGCCGAGCTATGGTGTTCGAACGGCTGCCATACGGCATTGGGTTGACTCAGCTGCCAGCGCTGTAGCTGTTCATCGAGCCAGTCACTGGCGAGTTGTTGCCTGGCATTACGTGCCTCTCGGCCTTGCTTGGCCAGAGCCTGTAATGAATTCTGGCAGCGGTTGACCTGTTCTCGTAATAACGTCAAATCGGGTTGAAGAGCCGGTGCCGCCTGGCTGTCGATCAGATCATCCAGCAGCATACCCATGGTCATCAATGGCGTACCCATCTCATGGGCAGTTCCTGCGGCTAACGTGCCGATACCCACCAGCTGTTCGTTTTTGAGTTGCTGCTCGCGCAATTGCTGGATTTCCAGTTGCTGGCGTTGACGGGTGCGTAACAGTTGCGGAATCAGGGTAGCCAGAATCAGGGCGCTGAGTACAAAGGTCAGCCACATACCGGCGAGGTGCCAGTCGACCAGTGACAAACTGCTCAGTGTGTGGCTTTGGTGTAACAGCAGCGGCTGATACCAGACACTGAGCAGGCTGTAATCGGCGACACACAGTGCCGTCATCCAGATGGCCAGTAACCAGGGCAAGCCATAGCTGGCCAGTACCAGCAACACCAGAAAATAGGAGATCAGCGGGTTGGTTGCACCGCCGGTAAAAAACAGCAACCCGGTAAACAGCTGGCATTCCAGTGACAAATGTAAAAACAGCTGCCAATCCTGAATATTCCGACGGGTGACTTGCCATTGGCTGAATACCTGCAGCGGCACATATAACGCCAGCAGCACCCAGGCAGAGCCGAGGTTGGCGACCTCCTGAGCCTGCAGATAACTCAGAAATAACAGCCAGACGGTGGCGATGGCCAGCTGCAGCAGGGCGAGTCGTTGCAGTACCGGGTTCAGTCCGGTGGAAGGAGAGGCCAGCGAGCGCATGAAAAAGACGATGTCCAATGGGCATTGGAGGCCAGTATAAGGGATTCTGGCCGTCTTGATTCTGCCGGGTATGATCTGCCCTGCGTTATTTGGTCGCAGGGGCAAACAGTTATTCCGCCGGATGGGAGTCTGTGTTCCATTCAGTTCCTGACGCTGGCGTGACAAAATACGCCTTTCTGCGCGTACAGTGCGTAGCTTATGCCTGTTACAGGCTTCTCGTTCGGAGTACTCCCATGACGCAAGCGGTATCGGTCAAGGCAGACCTGGTCTTGGTGCTGGTGACCCTGCTGGCGGCAGCTGGCTGGATTTTTTCCAAGGAGGCACTGGCAGGGTTGGCGCCCTTGATGTTTATTTTTATACGCTTTGTCAGCGCTGGTGTGGTGGTGGGAGCGGTTGGCTGGAAAGATGTACAAGCCATGAGCCAAGCGGAGTGGATTCGAGCACTGCGCTCCGGTGCCTGTTTCGGGATGGCGATTGCGTTCTGGATTATGGGATTGAAATACGGCCAGCATATGGGAGTCGGTGCTTTTTTGACTTGTTTGGGGGTGGTCATGGTACCTCTGGTGATCTTGTTGTTTGGTGATCGACCCCCTTCTACAACCTGGGTATCGCTACCACTGGCAGCCGCAGGCTTGGGATGTTTGTCGCTGGATGGGACATTTGTCTTTGGCTTTGGTGAATTGTGCTATTTGGCCGCTGCTTGTCTGTTTGCCCTGACCTTTGTGCTGACCAGTCGGGCAGCGGCCTCGATTCCGGCGATTGCGCTGACATCGGTGCAGCTGACCGTCGTGGGGCTGGTGGCTTTGCCACTGTCGCTGGCATTTGAAACCTGGCAGCTGCCGGGGGTACTGGATATCTGGCTCTGGGTGCTGGCCAGTACGCTGATAGCCACCTGTCTGCGATTTTTTTTGCAAACCTGGGCACAGGGTAAAACTTCTTCCAGTTCAGCGGCGTTGATTATGATGCTGGAGCCGGTCTGGACGGCTTGTCTGGCGGCATTCTGGTTTGGCGAGCAGATGACGCTGATGCAGATGTTGGGCTGTGGATTGATTTTTACGGCGCTATTGGCAAGCCGTTGGCGCTCGGTGATCCGAGTTGCAGGAAAGCTGGTACCCGCAACGGCCCGCTCCTGGTGACGCTGGACAAACAGAGCTCCGATTGTTTGTCTGCTGTTTCTGGGCGTTCCGGGAATCCGAGAGTTGAAGCCGCCTGGCACCGGCGAGTCTCTTTATTTTGACGTACGCTATCCAAAAAAATTAACCCTTACGAATCAACACAGGAGGTCATTGATGCAACCAGACCAGAGCACCGTCACCGTAGTCATGCAGGTAACACCCCTCCAACCAACCTTCGGGTTGCGCCGGATACTTGTTTATACCCTGATCACTGTCAGTTTTGCTGCTTCGATGTGGGTCAACCAGGCCAAGGCAGAGACGGTGACGCCGGCGGACTTTCAGGCATTTATCGACAGTGATGCCCGGCAAGATGACCGTGTTCGGGATATATACCGTCATCCGGCTGCGACCTTGGCATTTTTTGATGTCGAGCCAGATATGAGTGTGGTGGAAATCTGGCCCGGTGGCGGCTGGTATGCGGATATTCTGGGGCCATATCTGAGTGATCATGGCCAGTATGTCGCAGCGCATTTTGACCCGGATTCTGACGTTGAATACTTCCGTAACAGTCGTGCGCGTTTTGCTGCCAAAGTCACCCGCCAGCCCAAGCGCTTTGGCAGTGCCACTCTGACGGTGTTTGATCCGGGCAGCGAACAGGCCATTGCGCCGGACGGCAGTGCCGACAGGGTACTGAGTTTCCGTAATGTGCATAACTGGTACATGCGCGGTGGCGGTGATGAACGAGTGCTGGCAGCCTTCAAAACGTTTTATCGTGCACTGAAACCCGGTGGCGTCCTGGGTATTGTGGAACATCGCCTGGCAGCCGATCGCCCGTTAGTCGATCAGCAACGTAGTGGTTATCTGCACCAGGATTATGTGATTCGTATGGCTGAACAGGCCGGTTTTATCTTGCAAGCCAGCAGTGAAATCAATGCCAACCCGGCAGATAGCACTCGTTATCCTGAGGGTGTCTGGACGTTACCCCCTTCGTATCGGCTGGGGGAACAGGATCGCGCTCGTTATCAGGCCATCGGTGAAAGCGACCGGATGACGTTGAAGTTTATCAAGCCGGTACGTAGTTAGGTACGCCGTTAAACTGTGTGCAGAGTGCTTGCGGCAAGGCATTAAGTTCAAGCCTCGGGCGGCAGGTCGGGATAACGGGTTGCTTTCAGGCTGTCCTTGATTTTCTTCAGGTGGGCCTGGAATTCCACTCCCCGACGTAGTGTCACCCCTGTGGCCAACACATCCAATAAAATCAGCTGCACGATACGTGATGTCATCGGCATGTATTTGTCAGTGTCTTCCGGGGTAGGAAACGACAGACAGACACTGCTGGATGCTGCCAGAGGCGATTTGTCGGCAGTCAGTCCAATCACGGTTGCACCGTTGCTGCGAGCGATTTGGGCAATCTCAACCATATCGCGGGTACGGCCAGTGTAGGAGATGGCGACAATCACATCGCCGGTATGAGCAGCCGCAGCCACCATCCGCATCATCAACACGTCGTCGTAGGCGGTGACCGGCAGATTGAAACGGAAAAACTTGTGCTGGGCATCCATCGCTACCGGGCCAGACGCCCCCAGACCAAAAAATGAAATCTGCTTGGCCTGAATCAGAAAGTCGACGGCCTTTTCAACCGCGCTCATACATACATGTTTGCGGGCATTTTCCATCGCCGCAATGGTCGAGGTGAAAATTTTGTCGGTGTATTCCTCGGTACTGTCATTCTGCTCCACATCACGACTGACGTAGGGCGTCCCGGTAGCCAGGCTCTGGGCCAGCTGGATCTTGAAATCCGGGAAGCCGGAAGTCTCGAAGTTACGACAAAAACGGTTAACCGTCGGCTCGCTGACCAGAGAGGCATTGGCGAGCGCTGAAATGCTCATACGGGTGGCGCTTTTCGGGTCGTTCAGAATCACATCAGCGACCTTGCGTTCAGACTTGTTCAGATTTTCCAGCCGCTCGCCGATTTGATCGAGAAGACTCATGACAACCTCATGGCAAAGACTTTGGGGTCGCGCAGTGGTTATTTTACTACAAGGGCGCGTAGCGAAAGACTATACCTCTGCTGATAGGGCAAGGCCAGAGAGTGGGTGATGAGTGGAGGTCAGGCTGGTTAGGGCCCATGCCATGATACTGGCCAACATGGATGAGATATGGACTTGTATTTGGAATATCACGCTGAAAAACGCAGGATGTCAACGTATCAGCCTTGGTTGGCTATTCACGGCTTGATCGTGGACAATAGCGACCAACTTTGGTGGCGGTAGTCGTTTGGACTGCTCAACCGTTATACAGAACCCAGAAGACAAAACGAAGCGAATGGCCAGTCAATTTCAGCAAGAAGTCGGACGTCGTCGTACGTTCGGCATTATCTCCCACCCCGATGCGGGTAAAACCACCATTACTGAAAAGCTGTTGCTATTCGGCAATGCCATTCAGCTAGCCGGTACGGTCAAAGGCAAGAAGACGGGCCGTATGGCGACGTCGGACTGGATGCAGATGGAGCAAGAGCGCGGTATCTCGATTACCACCTCGGTAATGCAGTTCCCTTATCGTGATCGTATGGTCAATCTGCTTGATACGCCAGGACACGAAGACTTCTCGGAAGATACCTACCGTACCCTGACCGCTGTCGATTCCGTATTGATGGTGATCGATGGGGCCAAGGGTGTCGAAGACCGCACCATCAAGCTGATGGACGTCTGTCGTCTGCGTGATACCCCGATTTTCACCTTCATTAACAAGATGGATCGGGAAGTTCGTGACCATATTGAAGTACTGGATGAAATTGAAACCATCCTGAAAATCAAGTGCGCGCCAGTGACCTGGCCAATTGGCATGGGCAAGGCATTCAAGGGGGTGTACAACCTGGTCACTGACACGATTCATGTGTTCAAGCCGGGGCAAGCCAGTATCGTGCCGGACGACGTGCAAATTCAGGGGATTGAATCTGCAGAGGCGCTGGCACTGCTGGGCGAAGAATTGGTGGAAGAACTCATTGATGAAGTCGAGCTGGTACGGGGTGCCAGTTATGAGTTTGATCTGGATGAATACCTCGCAGGCACGATGACGCCGGTATTTTTCGGCACCGCCTTGTCGAATTTCGGCGTACGGGAAATGCTCAATTATTTTGTTGAGTGGGCACCCGCGCCAATTCCGCGCCAGACCAATGAGCGTGAAGTGCCACCAACAGAAGAAAAGTTCTCTGGTTTTATTTTCAAAATTCAGGCCAATATGGATCCGAAGCATCGTGACCGTATTGCCTTTATGCGGGTGTGCTCTGGCGCTTATACCCGTGGTATGAAAATGAAACACACGCGGATTGGCAAAGATATCAAGATTGCCGACGCAGTGACCTTTTTGGCGGGTGACCGTTCGGCGGTGGAAGAAGCCATTTCCGGTGACATCATCGGCTTGCATAACCACGGCACCATACAGATTGGGGATACCTTCACAGAGGGTGAGAACTTGCAGTTCACCGGTATTCCTCACTTTGCGCCAGAACTGTTCAAGCGCGTGCGGCTGAAAGATCCGCTAAAAATGAAGCAGCTGCAGAAGGGATTGCAGCAGCTGTCGGAAGAAGGCGCAACCCAGTTATTTATGCCGGTTAATAACAATGATCTGATCCTTGGTGCGGTCGGGGTGTTGCAGTTTGATGTGGTACAGCAGCGCCTGCGCGACGAGTATAAAGTGGAATGTATTTATGAGCCGGTCAGTGTGAATACTGCCCGCTGGGTGTATTGCACGGACAGTAAAATGCTGGAAGATTTCAAACGCAAGGCAGCAGATAACCTGGCGATTGATGGCGGCGGCTATCTGACCTACATCGCACCGACGCGGGTGAACCTGAGCCTGATTCAGGAACGCTGGCCCGAGGTGGAATTCCGTGCAACCCGTGAGCACTGATTGCTGCCTGACCGCTCCGTAGGGACGCCCTCCGTGGCTGTCCGTAACGGCAACGGTGTATCCGAGCAGGGGCCGGTTCCGGTTTGTTACGGACGAAGCCAATCTGGCGGGCAATAAAAACCCGTCGACAATTTATTTTTTGAGTGGATTATCTTCTGCACTAAAGATACAATCCGCGCCCCTTTATGAAAAGACGGCTCCTTTCTGGCACTTGTGTCGTGACGGCTGATCCGCGACTTGCTGTGTTAAAAACACACAGATGGTTGCGTGGGTAATAACCGTCCTGTAGAATGCCGCCCTCTTTTCTGATCAACATGCCCTTGAAGGCGAGAATTTGATGAAAACTTACAGCGCAAAACCCGAAGCCGTAAAACGTGAATGGTTTGTTGTTGATGCAGCTGATCAGACGCTGGGTCGCCTGGCTACCGAGGTTGCTCGCCGTTTGAGAGGCAAGCACAAGCCAGAATACACACCACACGTTGATACCGGCGATTACATCGTCGTGATCAATGCTGAAAAAGTAAAAGTCACTGGCAATAAAACCAGCGACAAAATGTATTACCGTCACACTGGTTACCCCGGTGGTCTGAAGTCGATCTCTTTCGAGAAACTGATCGACTACAAGCCGCAGGATGTGATTGAGACGGCGGTAAAAGGCATGCTGCCCAAGAATCCTCTTGGACGCGCCATGTTCAAGAAAATGAAAGTTTACGCAGGTAGCGAGCATCCACACACCGCTCAGCAGCCTCAAGAACTGAAGCTGGGAGAATAATATGGCCGTAACTCAATACTACGGTACCGGTCGTCGCAAGACGTCCACTGCTCGCGTTTTCTTGCGTCCAGGTACTGGCTCTATCGTGATCAACAAGCGCACACTGGAAGAATATTTCGGTCGTGAAACTGCTCGTATGGTTGTCCGTCAGCCTCTGGAACTGACTGAGAGTCTGGAGAAGTTTGACATTGTTGTTAATGTTAACGGCGGTGGTGGTAATGGTCAGGCGGGTGCTATCCGTCACGGCATTACTCGCGCCCTGATGCAATACGACGAAACGCTACGTCCATCTCTGCGTGCCGCAGGTTACGTTACTCGTGACGCTCGTGAAGTTGAACGTAAGAAGGTTGGTCTGCGTAAAGCACGTAAGAAGCCGCAGTTCTCCAAGCGTTAAGCTGTTTTTTGCTGATAAAAAAGGCGTCCCTTGGCTTATGTCAATGGACGCTTTTTTTGTTTTTATATCCCTACAGCACGTATGTCTTCCCGGTTGTTTCAAATCCTCAATTTCTTTACTATGTGCGCCGCTCTGCATTCTACGCCGGGTCTGCCGACCGTAGTCCCTCTCAGGCAAACGACCTCGCGGCAGAAAAGAATTTTAATGATGGGAGAAGATGGTAATGAGTCAAGACGGCGTTAATAAAGGTCGGCGCACCCTGTTGGTGGGCGTGACTTCTGCTGTCGGCGCAGTTGGTGCTGGCTTTGTCGCTGTACCCTTCGTCAAATCTTGGGTTCCAAGTGAAAAGGCGAAAGCGGCGGGCGCTCCGGCCAAGGTCGATGTCAGCAAGATCGAACCGGGTTCGATGCTGACTGCCGAATGGCGTGGCAAGCCGGTGTATATCGTGCGCCGTACAGATGCAATGCTGGAACATCTGCCAGAGCATAATGACCGGCTGAAAGATCCGGATAACAGCAACAAGGCTCAGCAACCAGCCTATGCTGACAACATCAGTCGCTCACGCAAGCCTGAAATCCTGGTTTTGCTGGGTGTTTGTACTCACCTCGGTTGTGCCCCCAAATACTTTGGCGAAGTCAAACCTCAGCAGTTTGATGCAAGCTGGCCTGGAGGCTGGTTTTGTCCATGTCACGGTTCCCGTTTTGATCTGTCTGGTCGTGTTTTTCAGGGATCTCCGGCTGCGGCCAACCTGGAAGTTCCGCCGTATAGCTACGAAAGCGCCAGTGTGGTTGTAATCGGTGTGGATGAGGAGAACGCCTGATGAGTAACAAGCAAAATACCTTCATGGGCTGGATTGATGACCGCTTGCCGGTAACCAGTACCTATGAAAAGCATATGTCCAAGTACTATGCACCGAAGAACTTCAACTTCTGGTACTTCTTCGGCGTATTGTCGATGTTGATGCTGGTTAACCAGATCCTGACCGGTGTCTGGCTGACCATGAACTTCACCCCGAGTGCCGAAGCAGCGTTTGCCTCGGTTGAATACATCATGCGAGATGTTGAGTGGGGCTGGCTGATTCGCTATATGCACTCCACTGGCGCTACCTTCTTCTTTATCGCTATCTATCTGCACATGATGCGCGCCATTCTGTACGGCTCGTATCAGAAGCCACGTGAGCTGATCTGGATTTTTGGTATGGCAATTTACCTGGCGCTGATGGCTGAAGCCTTCATGGGTTATGTACTGCCATGGGGACAGATGTCTTACTGGGGTGCTCAGGTTATTATTTCGCTGTTCTCGGTTTTACCTTACGGTAACGAGCTGACTGAATGGATTCGTGGTGACTTCCTGATCTCTGGTGCCACGCTGAACCGTTTCTTTGCCTTGCACGTGGTGGCTGTCCCGCTGGTGATTGTTGGTCTGGTGGTGATGCACCTGCTGGCGTTGCACGAAGTGGGTTCCAACAATCCGGATGGCATCGATATCAAGAAGCTGAAAGACGAAAACGGTGTGCCTCTGGATGGCGTACCCTTCCATCCTTATTACTCTGTACACGATCTGGTCGGCATTGTTGTTTTCCTGATGGTATTTTGTACCGTGATGTTCTTCTTCCCTGAAGGTGGCGGTTTCATGTTGGAATACGCCAACTTTGAACCAGCTAATGGTTTGAAAACTCCTGAGCACATTGCTCCAGTTTGGTATTTTGGTGCGTTCTACGCGATTCTGCGTGCAGTGCCAGACAAGCTGATGGGTGTTGCTGCCATGGGGGCTGCGATTGCCGTATTGTTTGTATTGCCTTGGCTGGATCGCAGTCCCGTACGCAGCTGGCGTTACAAAGGCTGGATCAGCAGAACCTTTATTCTGGTCTTTGCCGTTGCTTTCATCTTGCTGACCTGGCTGGGTACCCAGCCAACCAATGAACTGAACACATTTATGGCTCGTGCTGCGTCGTTTATCTACTTCGGTTTCTTCTTGTTGATGCCTTTCTATACCCGCATGGAAAAAACCAAACCAGTGCCAGAACGCGTAACAGGAGGTCACTAATGAAAACGTTATTTGCATTGATTGCTGCACTGATTCCTGCGGTTGTGATGGCATCCAGTGAAGGTGTGCATCTGGATAAACACCTGACCGACCTGACGGACAAGGCCTCACTCCAGCGTGGTGCCAAGACCTTTATGAACTACTGCATGGGCTGTCATTCGATGGAACACGCCCGGTTTAACCGCATGGCTCGTGATCTGGATATCCCAGAAGAGCTGATGCTAGAAAACCTGGTGTTTGACACCGACAAAAAATTCGGTGCGCTGGCGACCATCGCCATGCGTACGGAAGATTCCAAAGTCTGGTTTGGTGCTGCGCCACCAGACCTGACATTGGTGGCTCGGGTGCGTCGTCCAGATTGGCTGTATACTTACCTGCGCAGCTTCTATGTCGACCCAACACGCCCATGGGGTGTGAATAACACTGTCTTCAAAGATGTGGGTATGCCCCACGTGTTGGCTGACCTGCAAGGTCTCCAGCACAAAGGTACTGCCCCGGTTGCTGTGGGTTATGACACACTGACGGGTCAGGAAATCACCGAAGAGCACGAAGATGTGCTATATCTGGCAGAACCTGGCACGCTGAGTGTTAAAGAGTATGATGACTTGATCTTCGATCTGGTCAACTTTTTGACTTACTCCGCTGAACCTATTGCGGTTGAGCGTGAGAGACTGGGTTGGTGGGTACTTTTGTTCCTGGCAATCTTCTTGGTGCCTGTGTACATGTTGAACAAGGAATACTGGCGCGACGTCCATTAATCGCACTGTATTCTGATGCTAGCCTGGCCGTTTTTGCGGCCGGGCTATCTTTGTTTTTAGGTAATCGAATTTTTTAGCAAGCGAGGAAATTATGGGGGTTGTAGCCAAGCGCTCTACCATGACGTTTTATTCCGATGCCAAGGATCATTTCAGCCACCGTGTACGTATCGTACTGGCTGAAAAAGGTGTCGCCGTCGAAATTATGGATGTAGATCCGGACAATCTGCCCGAAGATCTGACATCCCTGAATCCTTACAACACCCTGCCAACCCTGGTTGATCGGGAGCTGACGCTCTACGAAGACCCGAACATCATGATGGAATACCTCGACGAGCGTTTCCCGCACCCACCGCTGTTGCCCGTCTACCCTGTGGCACGAGCAGAAAGCCGGTTGTGGATCAAGCGCATCGAGAAAGACTGGTGTGACCTGGTGGACAGCATTCTGGCTGGCGGCGACTCTGCAGAGGCTGCCCGTAAGGAACTGACTGAAAGCCTGGTTGGCATTGCACCCATTTTCACCGAGATGTCCTACTTTATGAGTGACGACTTCTCGATTGTGGATTGCTGCGTTGCTCCCATCTTGTGGCGTTTGCCGGTACTGGGCATTGAACTGCCAGAGCGGCAGTGTAAACCGCTGCTGCAATATATGGAGCGGTTATTTGAACGTGAATCGTTTCAGGCCAGTCTGACCGAAGCCGAACGGGAAATGCACGAGTAATGAAAACAATGACCCCAAGCCGACCTTACCTGGTGCGCGCCCTGAACGAGTGGATTCTCGATAATCAGTGCACACCCTATGTACTGGTGGATGCCTCACTGGCTGGGGTTCAGGTGCCTCAGGACTACGTGAACAAAGGCCAGATTGTGCTGAACATCAGCATGACAGCGGTTCAGAATCTGCTGATAGACGATCAAGGGCTGTCCTTTAATGCCCGCTTTGGCGGTGTACCTATGTCGGTATACGTACCCACTGTGGCCATTCTGGCGATATATGCCAAGGAAAACGGCCAGGGCATGGTGTTTGGATCGGAAGCCGGTGCTCCTGATCCCAACGACCCACCCGAACCGCCAAAACCGAAGCAGACAGAGTCAGAGACAAAAGCCAGTTCTGGTCGACCTTCGCTGAAAGTGGTGAAGTGATCTTGCAGGTGCTGGGATGTTTGAAGTGAAACGCCTGATGCAATAAAAAAACCGCCTTCGGGCGGTTTTTTTATTCAAGCTGGCCATAGGTTATACCGGCTGTGTAGTGAGTAAAGGTTTTCCGTTGTGTGGGATACCTTGCTCTTCTTCCCTCAAGGTCAATACCTCGTAGCCACCGGCAGTGACGGCAATGGTATGCTCCCACTGGGCCGATAGCTTCTTGTCGCGGGTAATCACCGTCCAACCATCTTTCATATGCTTCAGTTTGTGGCTGCCCTGATTGATCATGGGTTCAATTGTGAAGGTCATGCCTTCTGCCAACGTCATCCCCATGCCGGGTTTGCCATAATGGGTTACTTGCGGCTCTTCGTGCATCTCGCGACCAATGCCGTGGCCACAATATTCCCGCACCACACTGTAACCGGCTTTTTCAGCCACCTGCTGAACGGCGTGGCCAATGTCGCCTAACGTTGCGCCGGGCTTAACGGCCTTGATGCCTGCCCACATTGCCTCGTAGGTGGTCTCAACCAGACGACGCGCCAGCGGCGTAATCTTGCCGATGCAATACATCTTGCTGGAATCAGCGATAAAGCCATTTTTCTCCAGCGTAATATCGCAGTTGATGATGTCGCCGTTACGCAGAATCTGGCTGGCCTTTGGCATACCGTGACACACCACATGATTCACTGAGGTATTCAGGCAATAAGGGAAGTCATACTGACCTCGGCTGGCAGGACGGGCCTGTAGCTCGTTTTCAATAAAATCTTCCACCGCCAGGTTGATGTCCATGGTGCTGATACCTGCCACAACAAACTCATCCAGCATGGCAAATACCTGCGCTAGCAAGCGACCGGATTCCCGCATCAGCTCGATTTCTGCCGGAGTTTTTACAATGGCGTTCATCAGCAAGCCTCTGGTTGGAGCTGGGTGTCGGCCTTGCATTCGGCTCTGAGTGTAGCCAGTGGCAAATGCTCGCTGGTTAACAGCTTGCGAGTCAGCTGGGCGTAAGTCAGATTCGGATAGAACTCCGCCAGCATACCCATCTTGATCCAGAACTCCGCCTGGGAATTGATCGACCGTGCCATCAGCGCACTGGCGTCGCGGATTTCTTCGTGCAGCCCGTCCGAGATTTTGACGATCCCCATAACGTTACGTCCTCCTGGCCAGAAGCTGAGATCAGTCTCAACACTACAAAATATATACGAATTGTATATTAATCAGATGCTGGAGATTGTTCGGGTTTGAGGGATGGTGCGTTGTGGGTTGAACTGTATTTGCAGTGAACGGATTGGTGCAGGAGGTTGCGTGGTAATGGCAGCGGTATTGGACTCCACGCCGGAGTGTGGTGGAAGCCAGACAAAAACAAGTTTCTATAATTGATCTCAGATGGTGCTTCAGCCTATCCGACCCACAAGGCCGAATGAATTGCGTCAGACGTCCGACTGCAGACCTCTGACGCACTAAAAGATTACCCCAACTCTTCCAGTTTTTTCTTCAGTACTTCCATCACCACTTGCGGGTTGACTCCCTTGGCGGCTTTACGGGTCAGGCCAATAAAGGGGCCCATGGCTTTGCCGCGTTTTTCCACCGGCGTGTTGAGGTAGCCTTCCACCAGTTTCGGGTTATCGGCCAGTACTTGTGCCACGATGCCTTCAATCGCGCCGCTGTCGGAGACCTGCTTCAGACCCATGCTGTCGACCAGGGTATCGACTTGCGCTTCTCCACTGTCACCTGCTGTACCTGCCTCAACCAGTGCATTAAAGACTTCCTTGGCCCCACCGTTGTTGAGAGTGCTGTTTTTGATCAACTGCAGGATGCGACCCAGTTGTGCGGCATTGACAGGCAGTTCGGCAATGCTGATTTCCAGGCGGTTGAGGGTGGCAGAGACGTCGCCCTGTACCCAGTTGGCCGCCAGCTGGTAGTCGTTGACGGCTTGTGCCACGGCTTCAAAGTAGTCGGCCAGTGCCCGGTTGGAAGCGAGTACGGCGGCGTCGTTGGCCGATAAACCGTGCTGTTCGACAAAGCGTTTACGCTTGGCATCGGGCAGTTCAGGCAGGGTGCCTCGGACGGCTTCGATGTAGTCATCATCAATAATGATGGGCAGCAGGTCGGGGCAGGGAAAGTAGCGGTAGTCGTTTTCTACTTCCTTGGAGCGCATGGAGCGAGTCTCGTTTTTGTCAGCGTCGTAGAGGCGGGTTTCCTGGGTGATGGTGCCACCGTCTTCCAGTACGTCCATCTGGCGCTCAATTTCGACGTCGATCGCCCGTTCGACGTTGCGGAAGGAGTTGACGTTTTTGATTTCGGTGCGGGTGCCGAATGCTTGTTGGCCTTTCGGCCGCAGGGAGACGTTGCAGTCGCAGCGCATGGATCCCTGAGACAGGTCGCCGTCACAGATGCCGAGGTAGGTGACGATGCTATGCATTTTTTTGAAGTAGGCGGAGGCTTCTTTGGAGCTGCGTAATTCTGGTTCGGAGACAATTTCTACCAGCGGTGTTCCGGCCCGGTTGAGGTCGATACCGGACATGCCGCCAAAGCCTTCGTGCACGGATTTGCCGGCGTCTTCTTCCAGGTGAGCGCGGGTGACGTTGATGCGTTTGATGCTGCCGTCGTCGAGTTCGATATCGATATGACCCATGCCGACGATCGGGTGGTGCAGCTGGGTGGTCTGGTAGCCTTTGGGTGAATCCGGGTAAAAGTAGTTCTTGCGGTCAAAGACGGAGCGTTTGCCGATGTCGGCGTCGATGGCCAGGCCAAATTTCACCGCCATGCGCAGGGCGGCTTCGTTAAATACCGGTAATACGCCGGGCAGGCCGAGGTCGACGGCGCAAGCCTGGGTATTGGCGTCGGCACCGTAAGCGGTGGATGCGCCGGAGAAAATCTTCGATTGGGTGGCCAGCTGAGCGTGAATCTCAAGGCCGATAACAACTTCCCATTCCATGCTGTGGCTCCTTATACCAGACCGGCTGGCGCTTGCTGATGCCAGTCGGTGACTTGTTGGAATTGATGGCCGAGGTTGAGCAGGCGGCTTTCGTCAAAGTAGTTGCCAATCAGTTGTAGGCCGACCGGCAGGTTGTCGATCTGGCCACAAGGAATTGACATGGCTGGCAGGCCTGCCAGGTTGATGGCGATGGTAAAAATATCTTCGAGGTACATGGCGACGGGGTCACTGGTTTTTTCACCGGCTCGAAACGCCGGGCTGGGGGTGGTCGGGCTCATGATGACGTCGACCTGTTTGAAGGCTTCGACAAAGTCATTTTTGATCAGGCGGCGTACCTGCTGGGCTTTTTTGTAGTAGGCGTCGTAGAAACCGGCAGACAGGGCATAGGTGCCAACCATGATGCGGCGTTTGACTTCTTCACCAAAACCTTCGCCGCGTGAACGTTTGAACAGGTCGTTGACGTCTTGCGGATCTTCGCAGCGATGACCAAAGCGCACACCGTCCATACGAGACAGGTTGGCGGAACATTCAGACGGTGCAATCACGTAGTACACCGGAATCGCCAAATGGGTGTTCGGCAGGCTGATTTCCTTGACGGTAGCGCCCAGTTTTTCGTATTCGGCAATGGCGTTACGTACTTGCTGTTGCATGGCGCTGCTGAGGTCGTCGCGGAAATATTCTTTCGGCAAGCCAATGGTCAGACCGGCAATGCTGTCGTTCAGGTTGGCGGTGTAGTCGGGGACATCTCGCTGCATGGAGGTGGAATCTTTGGGGTCGAATCCGGCCATCACGTTGAGCATCATGGCGGAGTCTTCGGCTGTTCGGGTAATCGTACCACCCTGATCGAGGCTGGAGGCGAAGGCAATCATGCCCCAGCGGGAAACCCGGCCGTAGGTTGGCTTGATGCCAGTGACGCCACAAAAAGCCGCTGGCTGGCGAATCGAGCCGCCGGTATCGGTGGCGGTGGCGCCGGGTATCAGGCGGGCAGCGACTGCAGCTGCGGAACCACCGGAAGATCCACCGGGTACGTGTTCTGGATGCCAGGGGTTTTTGACGGCCCCGAAGAACGAGCTTTCGTTGGATGAGCCCATGGCAAATTCATCCATGTTGAGCTTACCCAGGCTCACTGCGCCCGCGCTGTTGAAGTTGGATACCACCGTGGCATTGTAGGGAGCAACAAAGTTACCGAGCATTTTGGAGCCGCAGGTGGTCAGCACGCCATCGGTACAAAAAATATCTTTGTGCGCCATGGGAACACCGCTCCACGGGGTGGCGTTGCCAGCTGCACGGGCGGCGTCGGCCGCAGCGGCCTGGGCCAGTGCTTGCTCGGCAGTCACGGTAATAAAGCTGTTATAACGGCTGTCCAGCTGGTGAATGCGATCCAGATAAGCCTGGGTGACTTCGACGCTGGAATATTCGCCTGCGGCCAGGTCGCGGGAAATCTGGGCGATGGTTTTGTTGTGCATGGGGTCTTTGTCCTGTAAATCGTCCTGTGAACCGTCCTGTGACGCTGATCCAGATGTGGAACGTGCCTGAAAACGATCCGGCTATTCAAAAAGGCCGGACGGGATTATATGCTGCGCTTATTCGACCACACGGGGTACGAGGTAATGGCCACGTTCTGTGGCTGGAGCAATCTGCTGGAAATGCTCGCGCTGGTTTTCTTCGGTTACCTGGTCGGTACGCAGGCGCTGCACTGCATCGAGAGGATGCGCCATGGGCGCAACATCGCTGGTATCGACAGCGGCTAGCTGGTCAACCAGGCCCAGTATGTTGCTGAGGTTGTTCTGGTATTCGGCGATTTGGGCGTCATCAATTTGCAAACGGCACAATTCGGCAATATTGCGCACTTGATCTTGTTCCAGAGCCATACAGCTTCTCCAGTATCTCTGTCTATTTAAAACGCTCGAGACTAGCACAAATGCGCCTTGCTCTAAATCCCTGCCATTGCTAGAGTTAGCGCACTTTTTTATGCCAGATGCAAACAGGAAACGGCGGGATGTTCAAAGCTCTTAGAGGCATGTTCTCCAGCGATCTGTCGATCGACCTGGGAACAGCAAATACCCTGATTTACATGCGCGACAAGGGTATTGTTCTTAACGAACCATCGGTCGTTGCCATTCGTCTCCAGGGACACCAGAAAAGTGTTGCTGCGGTCGGGATGGAAGCCAAGCGAATGCTGGGCCGTACTCCGGCCAATATACAGGCCATTCGGCCAATGAAGGACGGTGTGATTGCCGACTTTGAAGTCACCGAAAAAATGCTGCAGTATTTTATCAAGCGAGTGCATGAGTCCAGCTTTATGCCGCCTAGCCCGCGGGTTGTGGTGTGTGTGCCGTATCAGGCAACCAAGGTTGAGCGGCGGGCGATTCGTGAATCGGTACTGAATGCCGGGGCCAGCAAGGTTTATCTTATTCATGAACCGATGGCAGCGGCCATCGGGGCTGGTTTGCCGGTTGATGAAGCCCGTGGCTCGATGGTGGTGGATGTTGGTGGTGGTACCACAGAAATTGCCATTATCTCGTTGAGCGGTGTGGTATACGCCGAGTCTGTGAAGATTGGTGGTGACCGTTTTGATGAATCCATCGTCGCCTATGTACGTCGACATTACGGCAGCCTGATTGGTGAAGCCACGGCTGAACGCATCAAGCAGGAAATCGGTACCGCTTATCCCGGCGCTGAAATTCGTGAGATTGATGTGCGTGGTCGTAATCTAGCGGAAGGCATTCCGCGCAGTTTTACGCTGAATTCCAACGAGATTCTGGAAGCATTACAAGAGTCGCTGGCGGCTATTGTGCAGGCGGTCAAGAGTGCTCTGGAGCAAGCGCCGCCAGAACTGGCTTCCGATGTGGCGGAACGCGGTATGGTGTTGACCGGTGGTGGTGCCTTGCTGCGCGATCTCGACAAGTTGCTGAGCGAGGAAACCGGCTTGCCGGTGCTGGTCGCGGATGATCCGCTGACGTGTGTGGCGCGTGGGGGCGGTCGTTTCCTTGAAACCGCGTCGGAACAAGCGCTGGATATCCTGTCTCAGGAATAATTCGGGTAACAGGATGACTCCGTCACCTGCTCAGGCGGGTGGGGTGTTCTCGCCCTTTGTATTACTTTTGCAGATTGCCTAGTCGTTCGGGAGTCGGGTTATCAGACCGCAATTTCAGATACCCCCGTATCAGGGCCAACGCACCTTGTTGGTCTGCTTGTTAGCGCTTGCCCTGATGTGGGCGGATCAACGCTATGCCGTATTCCAGTCTTTGCGTTATGTCGCCGGATACGCCCTGTATCCTGCCCAACAGCTCGCTATCCTGCCGTCCTCGCTGGCCAACTGGATGGACGAGTCCACCACTTCGCGGCGGGATCTGCTGGATCAGAACAAGCAGCTTTCTGCACGTAATCTGGTGCTTGAATTAAAAGCCCAACGGCTTGCCTCGCTGGAAGCGGAGAACATTGAGCTGCGGGAGTTGCTCAGTGCCTCTGAACAGGTCGACGACAAGGTGCTGGTGACCACGGTGATTGCCGTGGATCCTGATCCCTATACTCAGCAAATCCTGATTAACAAGGGCGGCGATGACGGCGTCTTTATTGGCCAGCCGGTACTGGATGCCTATGGTCTGTTGGGGCAGGTAGTGGATGTGCTTCCTCATACCTCCCGCGTGATGATGATTGCCGATTCCAACCATGCCATTCCGGTGCAAATCAACCGTAACGGTGTCCGTGCAATAGCGACGGGTACCGGTGCGCTGGATCGGCTTGAGCTAATTTATGTGCCTAATACCGCAGATATCAAAGTGGGAGATTTACTGGTCAGCTCCGGTCTTGGTGGTCGTTACCCCCGAGGTTATCCGGTTGCGACGGTAGAGCAAGTGGAGCATCAGGCTGGGCAATTGTTTGCCAGTGTGACTGCTACTCCGAGTGCCCGGATGGATCGTAGCCGATTATTGCTCCTGGTGTTCAGCCAGGGAGCGGGCAAGGTGCCTTCGGACGAATTGTGGAGGGATGACCGGTGACGTCTATTCAGTCGTTTGTTATCGGTATGCTTTCGCTGTTTCTGGGGTTTGTGCTGGAGCACCTGCCGCTGCCGGATTTGCTGAGCTGGTTCCAACCGTTGTGGATACTGGTGATTATTACCTTGCTGGTGTTTCAGTCCCCGCAAACGTTTGGTTTGTGGCTGGCAATTCCTGCCGGACTAATGATGGATGCCGAGCAGGGAGCCTTGTTGGGAACCCACGTCTTCACCTTGTCGATTCATATATTTCTAGTGCAGT
Organism: Oceanobacter antarcticus; assembly: GCF_044962685.1. NCBI lineage: Bacteria > Pseudomonadati > Pseudomonadota > Gammaproteobacteria > Oceanospirillales > Oceanospirillaceae > Oceanobacter > Oceanobacter antarcticus. The sequence goes on along the minus strand of NZ_JBBKTX010000033.1, from coordinate 15,070 downwards.
TTTTTTTCCGGCGCATCGAAGTTTTTAACCTGTTCCAACAAATGGCGGTGGTGTTGGTGCTGGCGTTGTTGCATCAGCTGCTCAGTTTCTGGCTGGCGCAAGTGATGCTCGACTTCCCGCACCCGGTGAATATGTGGGGGCCAGCCTTCAGTTCGATGTTTGTCTGGCCCTGGTTATTTGCCCTGACACGACTGACCCTGCGGCGGATGTCGATATGATAGTACTGGCTTCGGCTTCTCCACGCCGTCAGGAATTGCTGCGACAGATCGGTGTGCCACATCAGGTCGCGCCAGCGGATATTGATGAAACCCCTGTTGCCAATGAAAATCCCAGTGAGTACGTCGTGCGAATGGCGGAGACCAAAGCCCGTGTCGTCGCCGCGCAGTTGGATGCGGTGACGACAGTGCTGGCTGCCGATACCAGTGTGATTCTGGACGGGTGTATTCTGGGCAAACCAGAAAATCCTGAGCATCATCGCGTCATGCTGCAGCAGCTGTCGGGCAACACCCAGCAGGTGTTGTCGGCGATTGCGGTGGTGAGCGGATCGCGCTGCGATATTCAGGTGGTGATGACCCATGTGACGTTTCGCCAATTGGATGACGGGCTGATCAGTCGGTATCTTGCCTGCGGGGAAGGTGATGACAAGGCCGGTGGCTATGGCATTCAGGGCAAAGGAGCGGTTCTGGTGGCTTCCATCCATGGCAGTTACAGCAATGTGGTGGGCCTGCCGCTGGCAGAAACAGCCCTCTTGCTTGAACAACATGGCATATCATACTGGCAGTCTTGACGAGCGTGCCGAGAATGGCAGCCTGACGGCCCTGGAGTCCGGCTGACCTTGGTTTGCTGCGCCATTAGTGACCCGCCAATACAATAAAAGGATCCGGTAATGAACGCAGAAATCTTGATGAATATTACACCCACCGAGACACGGGTTGCGGTGGTGGAAAACGGTGTGTTGCAGGAGATTGTCATTGAGCGCACCAATCACCGCGGCCTGGTCGGCAATATCTACAAGGGGAAGGTGGTTCGGGTGTTGCCTGGTATGCAGGCTGCGTTTGTGAATATTGGCCTCGAGCGGGCGGCGTTTATTCATGCTGCGGAGCTGGGTCATCCGGATAGCCAGACGCCGATCAACCAGTTATTACACGAAGGTCAGTCACTGGTGGTTCAGGTGACCAAAGACCCTATCGGCACCAAGGGTGCGCGGCTGACCACTCAACTGACTATCCCATCCCGTTATCTGGTGTATATGCCCGGCGCGGATCATGTGGGTGTTTCCCAGCGCATTGATGACGGTGGCGAACGCGATCGTCTCAAACAGATGGTGCAGGATTGCATGGAAGCAGAAGGCCTGACCGGAGAGGCCGGGTTTATCTTGCGTACGGCGGCGGAAGGGGTGGGCGAAGAAGAAATACTGGCCGACACCCGTTATTTGCGCCGCTTGTGGCGCAAGCTGGAAGAACGCATCAGCGAGTACTCGTCTCCGGCGGTGGTCTACGATGAGCTGCCCTTGTATCTGCGCACCTTGCGAGACTACGCGCGCCCGGAAGTGGACAAGATTCTGGTGGATTCTCGCGAGACCTTTGAAAAAATCCTGCAGTTCTCCCAGCAATATGTGCCGGAAATTGAAGATCACCTGAACTACTACGCCGGGCCTAGACCGGTGTTTGAATTGTACAGTGTTGAAGATGAAATCCAGCGTGCACTGGAACGCAAGGTGCCACTCAAAAGTGGTGGCTACCTGGTCATCGACCAAACTGAAGCCATGACCACCATTGATGTCAACACTGGTGGTTTTGTCGGCAGACGTAACCTTGAAGAAACCATCTATAAAACCAATCTGGAAGCTGCCAATGCCATTGGACGACAGCTGCGGCTGCGCAATCTGGGAGGCATTATTATTCTCGATTTTATTGATATGACCGACCCGGAACATCAGCGTCAGGTGTTGCGGATGCTGGAAAAGGCACTGGAAAAAGACCATGCCAAAACCAAGATCAGTGGCGTGTCGGAGCTGGGCCTGGTGGAGATGACCCGCAAGCGTATCCGTGAAAGTCTCGAACAGATGCTGATGGAACCGTGCAAGGCCTGTGATGGCCGAGGTTCGGTAAAAACGCCCGAGACGGTGTGCTACGAAATTTTTCGGGAAATCTTGCGGGAAGACCGTGCCTATGGTGCCGGAACCTACCTGGTGCTGGCCAGCCAGTCAGTACTTGACCGGTTGCAAGACGAAGACAGTGATGGGCTGGCAGATTTGGAGGCATTTATTGGTAAAACCATTAAACTGCAGGTCGAATCCCTGTACGCACAGGATTACTACGACATCATTTTGCAATAACTATTTTCAATAGGAATCGGCATGAGGTTTCTCGGTGCCTGCTGGACGCAGCTCTGGATAACACTGGTTGTTGGACTGGTGATGACGGCGCTCTATACCAGCGCCGGGCGCCAGTTAATCCCGCTGGTGGAGACCTGGCAGCCGGATCTGGAGCAGCAGCTTGCCCGACAGCTCGGCCAGCCTGTCACCATTGGCCAGATGGAAGGCGACTGGCGTTATTTATCGCCGATTTTGCGGCTGCGTGACATCACCGTGGGCGTGGCACCAGATCAAGTGTACTTGCAGCGCGTCGAGCTAGAGCTGGACGTCAGCGCCAGCGCGTTTTATCAGCTCCCGGTGTTCAAGCGTATCGAAGTCGAAGGGCTGGAACTATCGTTACGGCGCCATCAACAGCAGTGGTTTATTGGCCAGAACTGGATGCTGCCATGGCAAGAAGGCGACTCCGGCGACGTTGCAGAGTCCCCAGACTCAAGCCAGCCCCAGACGCTTGGCCCTCGCCAGCCGGAACAACGGCCGCTGTGGGCGAGGTTGCTGGAATTACAGCAGCGGATGGAAATCACCGACTCTCATATTCAGGTGCTCAACGACAATGGCAAAACCGATCGTTTACTGATCAAACAGCTGTTGTGGCGTCATCAGGGGGGCAGCCAATCCATACGTGGCAATCTGGCTTGGGGACGAGAGCAGCTGGCTGATATCTCGCTGAATGCCGTATTGGATGGCCAGATCTGGCCCTGGAGCGAGCAGAGCGGGGAAGTGTTCGCCTACGTTGAGCCACAAAGCTGGACACGCTGGATTCCAGATGATCTGCCACTGGGGCTGACATTTGACAATCTCGATGCGGGTGCCGAAATCTGGTTGAAAATCCGTAAGGGCGACCTGTATCAGGTCTACGCCGATCTTAATCTTGAACAGCTGGATCTGACCACGCGCGAGCAGCCGCTGAGTCTGACCGAAGGCCGCATCCAGCTGGGTGGCGAACATAATGGCGATGACTGGCATATGCGCATCATGCCTGCGCTGGGTGACACGATCCCTTTTCATGACTTTACCATCAGTGCCATCAGCCTGCCGGATCAGCGTGGCTGGCAACTGGGGTTAGCACAGCTGGAGATCAATCAGGCGCTTGACTATCTGTTAGGGCATGGCCTGCTGCCGGATCCTTTTGATCGCTATCTGAGTCATATCCAGCCTGGCGGTCAGGCGCAGGATGTTCGTATCTCCTTTTTGCCAGGGGCAACCGACACGGTAGATGTACGGGCGGATTTACGTGGTGTGCACGGCACTACCTATAAGGGCATTCCCGGAGTACAGGGCCTGAATGGCCAGTTGCATTTGCAGCCTCGGATTGGGCGTATCAACTTCAAGGACCAGGCAGTAACGGTCGATTTACAAGGCGTTTATCAGCAACCGTGGCAGATGGATGCGGTTTCTGGTGCGTTGCATTGGCGTATCCAGCCGGATGAATCCCGTATCTGGCTCACTGACATGCGGGGACGCTGGCAACACTTGCAGTTGCGCAGTGAACTGTCCATGACCTTGCCATCCCGCGCTTCGGGGCGGGACAGCAGTTTCAGCTTGTTGCTGGGATTACCCGCTGCCAGTATGGCGGATCGTAGTCGTTTGCTGCCTGATTTGCTGGAGCCCGAAGTCCGACAGTGGCTGGATACCGCCTTGTTGGCGGGTTCTTTCTCCAATGGCGCCTTTTTACTGAATGGTGTGCTGGAAGAAGGTCGCCCAAACAACAGCCTGACCACTCAGCTGTACATGGATATCAAACAAGGCGAACTGGAATACCTCAAAGGCTGGCCGTTGATGCGTAACGTGACGGGCCGGATTTTACTGGATACACCGTCGGTGGATGCCTGGGTCGATGGCGCTGATACGCTGGGTGGACATATCGCTCCGCAAGGCGGCCACATCCGTTTACGTAACACGCCGGATAAGCCAACCCGCTTGTTTATCGATGGTCAGCTGACTGGAGAAAGTGGCGAAGCGCTGCGCTATTTTACTGAAACGCCGTTGCAAGATATGGTCGGTCATGCTTTTGACCACTGGCAAGGACAGGGCAGCCTGAACGCCAAGATGAGTCTGGAAATGGCATTGGGCAGCTCTGATGATAATCCGCTGGTGCGTATTGCCGCGCAGCTGGACAATAACCGGCTGCGTCTGGATGACCTGAATCTGGATATCTCGTCGTTGACTGGCTCGCTGATCTACGATTCGGTCGCCGGTTTATCATCGACGGATCTGCAGGGTGAGGTAATGGGCGGCAAGGTGACTGCGGTGATGACATCCACCACGATGGCCAACGGTTTCACCACCCGTCTCCGTGCAGATGGTCGGGCGACACTGGCTGCATTCAAGCAATGGATGCCGATGTTTTTGCTCGATCCGATATCCGGTGAATTGGGCTACCAGGCGACACTGGATCTAAATACCGTCTCCAGCGATGTACGCTTTACCCTGGATACGACACTGGATGGCACCCGGATTGATTATCCGGCCCCACTGGGAAAAGCGGCAGACGACGCGACACATCCCTTGCATATCACCGTTCGGCCTGGCCGCGAAACCCGCATCACTATGAACTATGACGACCGTATTCGTGGTGTGTTTGCACTGGATAATCAGGGGCTCAACCGTGGTCAGGTGTACCTGGGTAACAGCGAACCATTTTTACCCAGCGACGCCGGGGTCGAGATTCGTGGCCAACTTGATACGCCAGTCAAGGCCGAAGAATGGTGGGCCATGTGGTTGCGACTGCAGCCGTTGGCTGCAGCTGAAACAAGCGCGAACACCAAAGCCGGTAGCACCAGTACTAAGTCAGCTCGTACCGCGAGCAGCGGAGCAAACGATAATCCGTTACGGCTGGTGGATCTGACTTTTACCCGGCTCGATGCCTGGACACTGGCAACCGGGCAGACCCATGTGGTGGCACGTCAGAACTGGGGTGAATGGCAAACACATATTGATAGCGATCTGATCAGCGGTGATGTGGTGTTGGGAGCCGGTTCAGAGCCAGTGGCTATTGTGCTGGATTATCTGCATTTGCCGCAAACCGATGAGGTCGCTGAAGAGCCCGATGCCCGAGGATTATTATTGGGCGAAACACCAGCCAACAAGCAGTTGGAGACAGTGCTTGCCAACGATGCATTGAAGGATCTGGTGCCCGCCGAGCTATTATCAATGGATATTAATATTGCTGAATTTATTGTCGGCAGTCGTAATTTTGGCCGTTGGTCATTGAGTAGCAGAGCCGTGGAAAATGGTCTGGCACTGACAATAAACGATAGTGATATGAAGGGGTTGCATTTCAGCGGTGATATTCGCTGGTTGTTGGAAAATGATGGTCATCACACCTATATCGATAGGCTGCAAGTGCGCGGCAAGGATCTCGGCAAGGTTCAGAAGGCCTTCCGTCAGGAACCCATTATTGAAGGCAAAGAACTGTCATCGTCGATGAGTTTGAGTTGGCAGGGTTCCCCATTGGCATTTAATCCCATGAGCTTGAATGGTCTGGCGACCTTGCGGATTAATGATGGCGTTTGGAAAACTGAAGGCACCGGGGCACTCAAGGCGTTTGGTATCCTGAACTTCAATTCCATTACCCGTCGCTTGCAGTTGGATTTTACCGATCTGTATCAGTCTGGACTGGCGTTTGATGTGATGAAAGCCAAAGCCAGTATTCTGCAAGGTAAATTGACCTTTTCCGAGCCACTGGTGGTGGATGGCCCTGGGGCCAAATTTCTGATGTCTGGCAGTACTGATCTGGTCGCCGAGACGCTGGATATGAAACTGGCAGTGACTTTTCCGGTAACCGGCTCTTTGCCACTGGTGGCCATCTTGGCGGGTTTTGCCGCGCCAGTTGCCGGGGCGATTTATGTTACGGAAAAGCTGATTGGTGATGAACTGGAAAAGTTTACCAGCGCCAGCTATGACGTTACCGGGCGCTGGAGCGCACCTAAAATGCAAATTCGCCAGGCTTTTGATAATGAAGTCGATGGCAAGAAAAGCCGCAGTTTCAAACAGCGTTTTCTGAGTATTTTTGGACTGGAGGAATCCCGATGACCAAGGTCGCAGCAATTCAGATGAACAGTCTGGCAGAACCGGAAGACAATTTTCTTCAGGCCGTGGCGTTATTGCGGCACGCTCGGGATCAGGGAGCGGTATTGGCGCTACTGCCAGAGATGTTTCTCAGCATGGACGGTAAGCGTTATCAGGATTTGGCTCGGGATATGAGCTGGGTAGATCGTCTCGGTGACGTGGCCCGTGATCTCGGACTTTGGCTGGTGGCCGGAGCGGTGCCACAGCCAGCCCCCGATCCGGCTGAACCCAGAGTGCGTTCGGCCTGTTTGGTGTTTGATGATCAGGGTGAACTGGTGGCGCGTTACGACAAAGTACACCTGTTTGATGTCGCAGTAGGGGATTCCCAGGGACAATATCGTGAGTCGGAGCGTTTTTGCCCTGGCGATGCGGTGGTGGTGGTCGATACGCCCGCAGGCCGCCTTGGGCTGAGTATCTGCTATGACCTGCGGTTTGCCGAGCTATACCGGCTGCTGCGAGAGCAGGGGGCAGAATTATTGGCTGTGCCAGCAGCTTTTACCTGGAAAACCGGAGCGGCGCATTGGGAAATATTATTGCGCGCCCGTGCCATTGAGCAGCAATGTTATCTGCTGGCTGCAGACCAGTGTGGTTGGCATGACAGCAGGCGTCAGACCTGGGGACACAGCCAGATTATTGACCCTTGGGGAACAACGCTCGCGCAACTGGAGCATGAACCCGGCGTGGTTTGCAGCAATATTGATCTGGCCGAATTGCAGCGCTTGCGGCAGAATATGCCGGTGGTTGAGCATCGGCGCTTCTGATCAGGCTTCTGATTGTTGCCGATACTGACTGGGAGATAACCCGGTCTGGCGGCGAAAAAAACGGGTGAAATAGGCCGGGTCCTGAAAGCCCAGCTGGTAAGCAATCGCACTGACAGGTTGAATGGTATAGCTGAGGCTGCGGCAAGCTTCCAGCGTCAGACGTTCGTGAATCAGACTCAGCGCTGTCCGGTGCAGTTGCTGTTTGCACAAACTGTTCAGGTGTGGAGCGCTGATGCCGAGCTCTGCGGCGTAACTGGCGGTCGTTCTCTGGCGGGCATAGTCCCGATTGATGAGACAGGTAAAGTCGGTCAGATAGCGGTTTTCTCTGCACCATCCCGGTGTCTGCTTTACCGCTTGTTGATAATGCTGGCGTGCCAGTACGGTGGTAATCAGTTGGAGCCAGCTTTTTAAGGCATCGCCACGTTGTTCATCAGCAGTGGCGTGGTATTCCTCCAGTAGGCCATGCATATAGCTGGCGATTTTTTCGCAGGCGCTGGCATCATCCACTCGCTGAGTAATACGCCAGGTGGCTGACCCGTCCAGCTGCGCCATCAGCGAGTGGCTCAGCGACAACACAAATCCCTCGACGTCTTCTGACCACAAAAAATCGTGAATACACAATGCTGCAATGGCGATCACCGTCGGAGCTTCTGCGGTAAACGACCCACCGTCGATATTGGCTTCCCCTGAGCCACGCGTCAGGCAAAACAGTTGCGTCAACCCCTGATGTCGATGTGGCCGAATGGTGAATTGATGCTGACGACTGCGCAGACTGAGTGTTTCGCAATGCAACAAATCCGGCGTAAAGCCGCTGCTGTTATCGCCATACTGGTGGACTGTCGGAATCTGGTGGTGGTTGTTTGTCGGTTGCATAGCCGTTGTGGTTACTTTTATCGTTACTTTTGTGGTTGCTCTGTCCCGCTTGGATACATTGGCTGCTGACGGCTGATTGATCTGCATCAGGAAAATATCAGGCAATGCCTTGATCTTCGAAATGTACAAGTATGAGTGGCTTATTTCCATGTTTTATTGCTAGGCATTGATTAAAACTGCAACCAGCTGATTCACCGGATCATCATCAATAATAATTCCTGGTAACGGATTGGAGGTTGCAGTCATGAACTGGCAACAACACGAATACGACGCTATTCCGGGCACTTATGTGTTCGACGGCAAACGCTCTCATTCTGGCTACAACCTGAACCGGATGGCGTTTTCTTTTAACCAGAAAGCCAATCGGGATGAGTTTTCTGCCGATATGGACGCCTATTGCCGCAAATACCAGCTCTCTGACGAGCAGCGTGAAGCGGTACTGGCGGGTGATTTTCTCACTCTGATGCGGCTGGGTGGCAACGTCTATTACCTGGCCAAGATCGCGGTATTTCACGGTTTGACGGTGCAGGACGCCGGAGCCGCTTTTCACGGTATCTCGACCGACGAATTCAAGCAAATGCTGCTGAATAACGCCGCAGGATTTGAAGAAAAACTGAATCAAGAAGGAGGGTTCTGGCATGGCTAAGATCATCGGTGGTATCACCACGTCTCATATTCCGGCGATTGGCAATGCCATGGCCAACAAACAGGAAAACGATCCCTACTGGCAGCGCTTTTTTGCCGGTTATGAACCGGTCAAGCAGTGGCTGGCGGAAGTGAAGCCCGATCTGGCCATTATTGTGTATAACGATCATGGTCTGAATTTTTTCCTCAATCAGGTGCCGACCTTTGCCATGGGCTGTGCCGACGAATATCGTAATGCTGACGAAGGCTGGGGTATTCCTGAAATGCCGCCGTTCAAAGGCGATGCACCTTTTTCCTGGCATGTGGCCGAGAGCCTGATCAACCAGGGCGTGGATATGTGTACCTGTCAGGAAATGCTGGTCGACCATGGTTTTACCGTGCCGATGGCACTGATGTGGAGAGATTTACCCGAGTGGCCAGTCAAGACGTTGCCTTTTGCTGTTAACACGGTTCAGCATCCACTGACCAGTGCCAAGCGCTGTTACGAGGTTGGCAAGGCGCTACGTACGGCGGTGGAATCCTATCCCGAAGATATGAAAGTCGTGATTATCGGTACTGGCGGGTTGTCGCACCAGTTACAAGGGGAGCGTTCCGGGCTGATCGATGTTGAATACGACATCCAGTGCATGGATGCCATTGTGAATAACCCTGAATGGATGTGTAGCCAGAGCAACACCGACATCATGGAAAAAGCCGGTACTGAAGGCATCGAAGTGATTATGTGGATGGTGATGCGGGGCGCTTTGAGCGACAAGGTCAATGTACTGCACAAGCACTATCATGCGCCGATTTCCAACACCGGAGCCGGGGTACTGTTGCTGACTAATAGCGAAGAGTAATAACGAATACTAACGGCTGTGGGGGCCTGGCAGGGCTTGTTGTCATTGCAAAAAAACTGCTGGCAACAGCCCGGAAACATGGGCTGTGAAAAGACATCTAAGCCAATTTTTTGAATCACATCCGAGTTATAGAGCTGCGGCGGTGCTTAGCACCGCCGCAGGTGCTTAACGGGATGCTTCGACGATACGTTGCATATCGGTCATGTAACCACGCAGTTCTTGGCCAACCCATTCAACCGGGTGGTTGCGGATCAGTTCGTTCACTTCAATCAGGCGTGCGTTATCAACCGAGTTGGTTTTCAGGTTCAGACCTTTACCAATCACGTCGGTGCTGATATGCGGCATGAACTTCTCGCGCAGCAGAGGCACGGCGGCGTGAGAGAACAGGTAGTTACCGTATTCGGCGGTGTCAGAAATCACCACGTTCATTTCGTACAGTTTGCGACGGGCGATGGTGTTGGCGATCAGTGGCGTTTCGTGCAAAGACTCGTAGTAAGCAGACTCTTCAACGATGCCGGATTCAACCATGGTTTCGAACGCCAGTTCAACACCGGCCTTGATCATGGCAACCAGCATGATGCCGTGATCAAAGTATTCCTGTTCGTTGATTTCAACATCCGAAGCCGGAGCTTTTTCAAAGCCGGTTTCTGCGGTTTCTTCACGCCAGGTCAGCAGGTTTTTGTCATTGTTGGCCCAGTCTTCCATCATGGTGCGGGAGAACTCGCCAGAGATGATGTCGTCCTGGTGCTTGCGGAACAATGGACGCATCAGTTCTTTCAGGTCTTCCGCCATGTCGAAGGCTTCGATTTTGGCTGGGTTGGACAGACGATCCATCATGTTGGTGATACCACCGTACTTCAGTGCTTCGGTGGTGGTTTCCCAACCGTACTGGATCAACTTGGCGGCATAGCCTTCGTCGATGCCATCTTCAACCATTTTCTCGAAGCCCAGAATCGCACCGGTTTGCAGCATGCCGCAGAGGATGGTTTGTTCGCCCATCAGGTCGGATTTTACTTCAGCAACGAAAGACGATTCCAGACAGCCAGCGCGGTGGCCGCCAGTACCCGCTGCCCAGGCCTTGGCGATTTCCAGGCCGTCGCCATTCGGATCATTTTCAGGATGAACCGCGAGCAGTGTCGGAACACCAAAACCACGCTTGTATTCTTCACGTACTTCCGATCCTGGGCACTTGGGTGCAACCATTACAACGGTCAGGTCTTCACGGATCTGCATGCCTTCTTCAACAATGTTGAAACCGTGGGAGTAGCCCAGGGTGGCACCTTGTTTCATCAGTGGCATAACTGTAGAGACAACGGCGGTATGCTGTTTGTCTGGCGTCAGGTTCATAACCAGATCCGCAGAGGGAACCAGTTCTTCATAAGTGCCAACCGTGAAACCGTTGTCGGTGGCGTTTTTCCAGGATTGGCGTTTTTCCGCAATGGCTTCTGCCCGCAGAGTGTAGGAAACATCCAGGCCGGAGTCGCGCATGTTCAGACCCTGGTTCAGACCCTGGGCACCACAACCGATAATGACAATTTTCTTGCCTTTCAGGTAATCGGCTTCGGATTCGAATTCTTCACGATCCATAAAGCGGCAACGGCCCAGTTGATCCAGCTTTTCACGCAGGTTCAGGGTATTGAAGTAGTTATTGCCCATGTTTGTTTTCCTCATTGCGGGGTGATACAGAATGTCGATGGCAGCATGGTAGGGGAATGCTGGTGTTGCGTAAAATGCTATATTTGCGTTGTAGTGTTGCGTTTTTTGCAATGAGCGGGTGGTGATCGTTTCGATAGTGGCCAGTGATTTTTTTGATCAGGTGATTTTTTATGGATTACAAAGACTTGCAGTCTTTTATCAGTCTGGCATCAATGCTTCACCTGGGGCGAGCTGCTGAGCAGTTACATATGAGTCCATCGACGCTCAGTCGCAGGCTGGCACGAATGGAGCAGGAAGTGGGGACGCCATTGATTAGTCGTGACAGAGCGCCGCTGTCTCTGACCACTGCTGGCGAACGCTTTCGCCAGCACGCCGAGCAAACCCTGTTCGCCTGGCAAACATTGCGACATGAGGTCAATACCGGGGTGAGTGACTTGTCCGGCCGATTGACGCTGTTTTGTTCGGTGACGGCCAGTTTTACGGTTTTGCCGGATTTGCTGTCGCGATTTCGGGAGCGTTATCCCTGTATTGACCTGAATATTCTCACCGGTGATGCCGCAGAATCGATTCCTCGTCTGAGTTCAGGGGATGCTGATATTGTCGTGGCCGCCCGTCCGGAAACTCTGGATGGCGGTTTGTCATTTCGGGCACTGACGTCCAGTCCATTGCTGTTTATTGCGCCGAGAAACGTTGCCATCATTCCTGAACTGACACAATCGGAACCCGATTGGCAAAAGCTCCCTATGGTGTTGTCGACCAGTGGGCTTGCACGTTCCCGCGTTGATCAGTGGTTTGCGGCCAGATCGATACAGCCACATATATATGCGCAGGTTTCCGGTAGTGAAGCGATTGTCAGTATGGTGGCGCTGGGTGTCGGGGTGGGGGTGGTGCCGGAGCTGGTACTGCGTCATAGTCCGATGTCGTCACGGGTGAGGGTCTTGGCGGTGCAGCCCGAACTGGAGTCCTTTTTGATTGGCCTGTGTTCACACGCGCATCGCTTGAACGATCCGCTGATTCAGGCACTCTGGAAGACAGCCTTTGACGGATAACGCATAATAGCGACCGTCAGGCCGTGCTCGGAGCGGCCTTATACCCATAAGACGGCAGATACCTTTCGGCGGCGCACGTATTTAACAGCGCTGCCAGTGCATGATAAGGCCATTGAATGAAACCAGTTCAGCAACACCCAAATGAAGAAGAATCGGTAACCGAATGCAACAGCAAAGACGGTGATCCCCAACGCCATACTGGCTGGGCCAGCAGCAGGGGTATTTATTTGTTGCCCAACCTGTTCACGACTGCAGCACTGTTTTCCGGATTTTATGCCATCACCGCGAGTATGAATGGGCATTTTGAAAAAGCTGCTGTGGCCATTTTTATTGCCATGATTCTGGATGGACTAGACGGTCGTGTCGCGCGAATGACCAATACCCAAAGTGATTTTGGGGCTGAATACGATAGTCTGTCCGACATGGTGTCGTTTGGTATGACACCAGCACTGGTCGCCTTCAGTTGGGCGTTACAGGATCTGGGCAAGATCGGTTGGGTGGCAGCCTTTGTTTATGTTGCCGGAGCGGCCTTGCGTCTGGCTCGGTTTAATACGCAATTGGCAGTGGCAGACAAGAATTTTTTCACCGGACTGGCTAGCCCGTCGGCCGCTGCTGTTGTTGCCGGAACGGTGTGGATGTTTTCTGATGCCGGAGTCAATGGTCAATCAGTGGCCTGGTTGATGGCCGTGCTGGTGCCTGTATCGGGTCTGCTGATGGTCAGTAATATCCGTTATCACAGCTTCAAGGGGCTGGATCTGAAAGGTAAGGTACCTTTTGTGGCATTGCTGGCGGTGGTACTGGTGTTTGTCGTGGTGTCTATCGATCCGGCCAAGGTGCTGTTGCTGGTTTTTGTTGGTTATGCGCTGTCTGGCCCGGCATTTGAAATATGGGATCGACTGAAAAAGCGTAAGAATTAGCTGAACTCTGCGACTACCCTGTGTCAATGATTCAATTCTGTTTATCAGGGAGTCGCAGTAATGCTTATATTCAACCCCCGACGTAGCGATCCAAAGCCTTCGGAAATCACCCCTAAAGACACCTATCTTAACCGTCGTTCATTTATGGGAGCGTCGATTGGTACTGCGCTGGGTGTCTCTGCAGTCGTGACGGCAGCGACGATGAGTTTGCCAGCACTGGCATTAGCAACTCGAAAAGAGCCAGCGTTGGCTGGCCCTGATTGGCTTAAGCAGCAAATCGCCAGTGCCAGGGAAACCGCCTACGGTACGGATGACATCCCCGCACCTTATAGTGCAATCACCAATTACAATAATTTTTATGAATTTGGTTACGACAAGGATGATCCTGCTCGATATGCCAACAAGCTGACAACAGACCCTTGGTCGGTAGAGATTGCCGGAGCTTGTGAAAACCCTGGCCGCTTGTCGCTGGAAGACTTGCTTAAAGGCATTGATCTCGAAGAACGTATTTATCGATTACGCTGTGTTGAAGCCTGGTCCATGGTGATTCCCTGGATTGGCTTTCCATTGGCTGATCTGATTAAACGCTGCAAGCCCTTGTCCAATGCCAAGTATGTTCAGTTTCAAACCCTCGAAGATCCAAAGCAATTCCCCGAACAGCGCAGTCGCTTCTCGACAATCGACTGGCCCTATCAGGAAGCCCTGCGTATGGATGAGGCCATGCATCCGTTAACTATTTTAGCCGTGGGGCTTTATGGGGAAGTTCTGCCAAATCAGAACGGTGCGCCATTACGTCTAGTCGTGCCATGGAAATACGGCTTTAAAAGTATTAAATCGATTGTATCGCTACGCTTTAGCGAGACTCAGCCCACTACGACCTGGAGTGTCCTGGCTCCCAAAGAATACGGCTTTTATGCCAATGTGAATCCCGATGTCGATCATCCACGCTGGAGTCAGGCTCGTGAACGCCGGCTGCCCTCCGGCCTGTTGTCTGCCAATCGTGTCGAAACCCGGATGTTCAACGGCTATGCTGACGAAGTATCCAGTTTATACAAGGATATGGATTTACACCGGTTCTATTAAGGGGGAAATAGCGTGATGGCGTTATCAACAAAAGCCTGGCGTGGCTGGCTGGTGCTAACCGCAGGTTTGTTACCTTTGATCTATCTGGGGTGGCAGATTATCCGGCTACAGTCGGGGGAATGGGATGTACTGGGGCCGGAGCCGGGTAGGGCGATTGTCTTTTTTACCGGCAGTTGGGCATTTAACCTGCTGCTTGCAGGTCTTGCTATTTCGCCATTACGGCGGCTGGGGATCAAATGGCCAGCGACTCACCGTCGAATGGTTGGGCTACTGGCATTCTCGTACGCAACGTGTCACCTGTTGGCTTATGCTGCTTTTCTGCTGGAATGGCAGTGGCAGGAAATTGCATCAGAACTGGTGGAGCGGCCCTACCTGACACTGGGTATGTTTGCCTGGTTACTTTTATTACCGTTGGCAGTGACGTCTCACAGCTACTGGCAGCGACGACTTAAACAACGCTGGAAACAGTTGCATGCTCTGGTTTACCTGATTGCCGTACTGGCTGCGATCCATTACTTGCTGCAAATCCGATCTAACTGGTTTGAACCTGTCCTCTATACTGTGGTAGCTATGCTCTTGCTGGCTGAACGGCTGTGGAGGAAATGGTGGCGTAAGCCGTCTGTCCGACTCAGCGCTGCACAAAAACTGCACATTTCTTTAAAATGACTGCTAACTGTCATCAAAGTGAAAAAAACAGTTGACGGCAAAGTTGACGTCCCTATAATGCGCGCCTCCCCACTGCTGATGCGGCGGGGAACGGAACAAGCTTCATGATTTTATGCTCGCTGTTTCGATCTTTAAG
>NZ_JBBKTX010000032.1:0-43706 GCF_044962685.1 Oceanobacter antarcticus | reverse complement strand
ATCGTCAGTGATGTCGAGCACTTTGACTGGTCGTCCCATGGTTTGCCTCTGCCTGAAAATGCACTCCTCAAAGTAGACTATAACCACTCATATAAATTCTATTTATTTTTGTTAAGGGACATTAGGCTACGTCTATCTCAGCCGTTATTCAAATGGCGGTTTCGGTGTGTGTTGCCGCAGGAGTGTGCTCGGGTTGCAGCAACAGCGCCTTTAACTCCTCGCCTTGCACCGGTTTGTGAAGCATCGGTAATCCCAGGGATTGCAGCTGTTGCATTCGTTGGGGCAGGGTATTGCCGGTCATGATGACGATGCGAGGGATGCTCTCTAGTATGCGATTAACAACCTGAATAACGTCTTCTGCCTGGCCGTCATCCCCCAGCATGTCGTCGGTCAGGACAACTTCCGGCACACAAGCTGGTTGCGCTAGCTGTTGTTTCAGGCTGCTCAGCCCCTGGGCCACCCAAACATCGCAATCCCAGCTCACCAGCAGCATCGACAGGGCTTCGACAATGTCTTCGTGGTCGTCAACCACCAGTACTTTCAGACCGGCCAGTCTGGCTTCTGCTGCCGGCGTGTACGGAGCCTGCGGCAGGGTGGGCGCTTTACACTGCGGCAGGGTAATGTGAAAACAGCTGCCGTGGCCTGGTTCGGATTCCAGCATCAGTGGCAGTTGTTGCAGTTGGCACAGGCGACGGACGATCGCCAACCCCAGTCCGAGTCCTTTGGTATGTTGGCGACCTGGGTTATGCAACTGCACAAATTCTTCGAAAATGGCCTGTTGGTGCGACTTGGGAATACCAATACCTGTGTCATCAACGCTGATTTGCAGATGGGTTGAGTGATTTTTTATGCTGATGCACACGGCACCTGTGGTGGTGTACTGGATGGCATTAGCCAGCAGGTTCTTGAATATTTGCAGAGTCATGGCCCGGTCACACCAAACGTAAATATCGGGTGGCTGGTCGATCTCTAGGAGTAGCCCTTTGCGCTCAGCCAGCGGACTGAAAACGACCCGTAGTTCGCCCAGCAGTTCTACCAGATCTATGGCAGCAGGTTGGCAGGTTGCGACTCCGGCATCCAGACGCGACACATCCAGCAGGTGATTCAGCAGTTCGTTGGTGGCTTTCAGGCTTGCGCCCAGACGTTCGAACATGGGGTGTTGGGCATTGGCTACGGCGCTGTCGGGGATGGCGCTCCAATACAGTGACGCGGCTTGTAGCGGCTGGCGAATATCGTGGCTGGCAGCGGCCAGAAAACGAGTTTTTGCCTGATTGGCGAGTTCAATCTCGCGCTTGGAGTGTTGCAACTCAAGGCGTGTGGCGAGGGCATGGATCTGGGTTTTGAACATGGCGTAGCTGAACCCAACCAGCGACAGCCACACCGCCGGGGCCATGGCTTTATGCAGCCAGACATCCTCCAGATCCATGCTCCAAAGATGCCAGCCAAAGGCTGTTAGTACCGGGGTGAGAAAGGCCACATAGATATCCGGGTACAGGCCCATGCTTATTGATGGCATGGTGGAGGTAATGGTAACGAGCAACAGGATGGAGAAGATTTGCACGATCGAGGCATCTCCCAAAAACAGCAGTGGCAAGGTGGCCCACTGGAAGCCCCACAGTAACGACAGGTAAAGATTAGCCAGGTGCCAGCGCAGGATGGCGCGGCGTTGTTTGGGGATTGAGGGATCGGGCCTATGGCCTTTCTGGTGGTTGTGGTAGCGGCCCAGGATCAACCACGAATTCAGCCCCACAAACAGGTTCATGCCGAACCAGATTGCCAGGGTTGCTGTGCTGGCGGAGTTCACGAATAACAGGCCAACAATCACCGCTGCAACCAGGGTAGCGGCCATGCGGGGACCGACTTCCTGCATAAACAGGTGGTGGCGCTCCCACTGCATTTCGTCTGCTAAAGGGTATTCACCAAAACCCAGATTGGTGAGCTTATCCAGGATGCCTGACTGGGTTTGACGGGGTGTCGTGGGGCTGGAAATCTGCATTGGCGTGACATCGTCCTTGTGCTGCGGGTGAACGTTGAGTCGCCAGCAGGCGTCCCGGACGGCGCTGGTCGACCATGATAAAAAGCCCGGCCATCGCGTTATGGCCGGGATGTAAGAGAGGCGGGTTGACCTGCTCCTGCTCGATGCAGGAGTAATCTGATGTGCCGATGCCCGGTACTCCGGTTCAGCTACTTCGATTCAGGTACTCCGCCCACAGTTATTTTACCTCGACTTCGGCACCGGCTCCTTCCAGTTCGGCCTTGATTTGTTCGGCTTCTTCCTTCGAGACTAGCTGTTGAATGAAGGTATGATTATCCGGCCTGGCAACAGCCGCTTTTACGCGGATGTCAGTCAGCAATGGCGGTGTGAATTCCAGCATCTGGCCTTCATTGCTGCTATCGTGGCACCAGAGGCTGGCCGTTGAAGTGGTGTAACCGCCATTGTGGGCCAGTACACCGGTACAGCGGTCGTAGTCATCCGCTGCCAGCAAAGCCGGTTCGGTCAGGGCTGAGCCATTCATGGCCGTGAGGTCGAAGGCAACCAGACCGCTGTCCTCGTTGACCAGATAGAGCGCGTCCGAGCCGTTGATGTCTTGGGTGACCACCATGTTGCTAACGTCCCAGTTTTCTTCCATGCCAGTGAATGGGTTGCTGGTGGAATGAAACACATTTTCCCAGCCATCGGTGGTGGTGTAACGCTCAATACGGTTCTGACGGTACACACTGTAGCCGTCGAGCACGGTGGCAACGTAGATTTCGTTGTCGCTTGTCGCCGCGACGTTAAGCATCAGGTCACCCGTGCCCGAATAGGTATGCAGTACGTTGAAGTCGAAATCAGTCATATTGCCAGCTTCTTTGCCTGAGCCAAAGGCGCTGATGGCTGAGTCCAGCGTGATGCTAATGGTTACCAGGGCATAAAGGTCGGCAAGGTCGTTGCCAAACGGCGGCGCGGGTGTAAGAGCAGCAAAGCGCATCACACCGGCCATGGTGTAGGTCGCTTCGGTAGAGTCGCTGGTGGTTAGCAAGGTGGCTTCGGTCAGGCCTTCACAGCCCACCAAGCTGTATTCCACGTCGTTGCTGTCGACATAGATGTAGTTATCGTCGAGGCTGATCACAGTGTTCGGGTCGGATGACATATGCAGGTCGATGGTGCCCTGGGTCAGGCCGGAGAACCATGGAGTTTCACTGCGATCAACAAAGGCTTCGCCGGACATACAGGTGGCAACCAGTGTGTCGTTCAGGAAGGCGTCCTTGAAACTGGCAATCTTCGAGGCTTTGTTGGCGTTGTAGTAGTTGACGCTTTTAACATTGGCCAGGGTTTTATCATCGGCGTCGATGGTGGTGTTCAGCAGTTCGGCACTGCCGTTACCCACGCGCTTGAGGAGGGTGACTTCGGCGATGCCAGCACCGCCGTAGGCGACGGACATATCCAGAAAAGCGTCGCTGCCGACATTGTAGGTGTCATCATAGATGCCGTCGAAGACGACTGCCGCTGTTTCGGTCGTTACTACAAACGTGGTGCTGTAGTCGCCCAGGCTAATGTTTTTGGTGACGGTGGTGTCGTAGTCGCTGCTGGCGGTGAGGTTGAAGTATACGGTGTCGCCTTCTTCCACCATCACGCCGCTGCTGTGCAATGCTCCGTTAACGACCGCGAGGCCATTGTCAA
The DNA here is from genome assembly GCF_044962685.1 of Oceanobacter antarcticus. Lineage (NCBI taxonomy): Bacteria > Pseudomonadati > Pseudomonadota > Gammaproteobacteria > Oceanospirillales > Oceanospirillaceae > Oceanobacter > Oceanobacter antarcticus. Next base: position 40,045 of record NZ_JBBKTX010000032.1, on the reverse strand, counting down.
AAGTCAGTGCTAATCGGCCTTCAAAGCCGCTCAGAGTCACCGTGGTGCTGGAATATTCTGCGCCTGGTGTGGCATCGGTGATTGGTGTCAGACCGAAGGCATACGGGCTGGCATCGGCAGCCCGGGTGGTGGTGGTAAATTCGGCAGAGACATCACCAACGGTCAGTGTGCTGGTGATGTTGGTGCTAAAGTCAGCCGAGCTGGTTTGGGTAATCTGGATTTCGTCACCGGCTTCTACCTGGGTGGAGACACCAAGGTCGGCGCCGTTCAGCATGATATAGCCATTGGTGACGGTTGCGGTCAGAGTGCCGTCAAAGCCGGACAGGGTAATTGGATCGCTGTTGGTGATGGTTTGCAGTTCAACGTCGCTGCGGTTGCTGAAGCTGAAGCTGTCCGGGCTGGTGTCTGCTCCGGTTTCAGTACCGGTTTTAGTACCGCTATCTTGTTGGTCGTTATCGCTGGATGATGAGCTGCCACCACAGGCGGTGAGTGCCAGCGAGGAAGCCGCGACGATGGCGATAAACAGTTTATTGAGATCCATGAATATATCCTTATGAATATCTTGGTTATCAAATTGGCCGTGCGCTTGGGTTGCGACGGCCAGTATCGGTGAAGCCAGCAGTGAGCCAGGACTCGCTGCTGGAGTGGGGATGATTACTGGTCGTCGAAGTTGATGATGTGGCTTGGGTCGCCATCTCGGTCGTGACAGTAGAGGGTGATCTTGCTGTCGTTCGGGATACCGGTAACGCCATCAATACAGGTGGAGCCGGCTGACAACACGCTGTAGTTGGACAGGTTGCGATTGTCTGCATCAACCCTGATCACACCACGATTACCGGACACCAGATAGATTTGCGGATCGCCTGGCTTATTCCAGACGAATATGTCATCGACTGTCCAGATCGTATTCCAGTTATTGAATGGCTCGACGTCACTGCCAATCAACTGATGAGTTGAACCGGTATCACCCTTATAGAGGTACAGTGCACTGGTGCCCCACATGACTTCGTTAGGCTGGGATACAGCGTAGACAACGTTGTTGCTGTCGATGGCGGACATCGCCAGAACGGTACGGTTATTGGAGGTATCGATCTCTGTGAACAGCACCTTGTTGGTGATGCTCACCTTGTTGCTCAGGGAGCCGCTGGTGCTGGTGTCGAAGCTGACATAGGCTGTGGCAACCTGGTAGAGGTTGGTGTTAGAGCCATCGGTTCCGGTACCACCTACGAACGCTTTGAAGCTAACACTGCCAGACGCTCGGGTCACATCGGTAATGGCCACATCCTGGCAGCTATTCAAACGCCAGTAGGTGGTGCCGTCGTTGATATTCAGAGAAACATCCACAACATCCGTGACCTGTGAAGACGGCGCCAGGCTCAAGCGCGCTGGTGAAATGGCTTGATTGCAGTACACCAGCAGATCTTCCGTCTCGCTGATTTTCACTGCCGTAATGTCAGCAGTGAGTGATACTCCGCTATAGGAAGTGACATTAGCCTGATCAATGGTGCCAGAGTTAGAGGTCATCTGAGCTTTCATCAGACTGGTTGTGTTACCAGTACCGCTACCCATGCTGCTGGATTTCAGCGTATAGATCGGGAAGTCGTCGGTAATGTCGGCTTGTTCGTAACCTTGTGGAATTGCCAAACCCGCTACGTCGTCGACACCAATACTCCAGGTGCTGTCGATTACAGGGATCTTGAAGAAATCAACGTCGTAGGTGCGGGTACTGAAGCTGGCAGTGTCGATACCGGCACCCATAGCACCACCGATGATCAGCGTGGTTTCGACGGTTTCACGGTCACTGCTGCCCGAGGTATGACGGACCTTGATCGTCTCAGAGGACGTCACGGTATGGCTGTAGTTGCCAATATCGGTTTCCGAAGTGGCAGTACCCTGATGCCATACGCCGCTGTAACCGATGCTGTACTCACCGTTGTAGACGTTGATCGGGGTGCCTTGTACCGCAGAATCGACGTCGTAGCGGACTTCAATCAGGACGTTTTGTGGTACTCGATCCTTGGCATTCTGCCACTGCTCGTAGCTGGTGCTGACATACCCCGGATCGACGATCTGGCCATCAATATAATGGCTGAATGGACTACCCAGAGCCGGAGTTGGCGCTGCTTGCGTGGTGACCGAGAAGGCGAATGGGGTGCCATTGACTGTCAGAGTGACATCGGTGGTTGCGCCATAGCTATTGCTGGTAGTCGCACGCAACTTGACTTGCGTACCGGCAGGAACAGAGGCACTGCCATTGCCCCAGTTATTGGAACCGTCCAGTTCGTAATGACCATTACTGATGTTGATGTTGGCATCACCATCAAAGCCGGTCAGGGTCACGGCATTACTGTAGATGTACCAGTTTCTGCTGGCGTTCTGCACAGGGTTAAAGACCACTGCATCCGGTGTGGTGTCTGCCACACGGGTGGTTGAGGTGAAGTCGGCTGTCAGGTTGCCCAGTGTGACGGTGCTGGTCACATCGGTTTCCAGCTCCGATGAGCTGACGTGTGATACCTGAATCTGATCTCCCGCTTCCACCTGGGTTGAAGTCCCTGATGGTGCGCCATTCACGAGCAGGAAGCCGGTGTCGACGCTCATGGTCAGCTCACCTTCAAAATTGGACAGGGTCACGGGGTCACTGTTGATGCTGGTGGAAGGTTCGACATCCGTTTGGTCGGTAAAGCTGAAGCTGTTTGGTATGGTATCCGCTGTGCGGGTAGTCGAGGTGAAGTCGGCGGTGACTGAGCCCAGTGTCACTGTGCTGGTTACCTGAGTACTAAAGTCGGACGAGCTGGTGTGTACCACCTGAATCTGGTCACCGTCCACCACTTGTGTTGAGGATCCGGCGACACTGCCGTTGACCAGAAACGAGCCGTTAGTCACTGTCAGTGGCAGTTGCTCCTCAAAACCTGTGATGGTCACGATGTTGCTATTGATTCTGGTGGCAGGTTCGACGTCAGTTTGAGCACTAAAGCTGAAGCTGTCTGGTGTGGTATCGGCGGCACGAGTGGTCGAGGTAAAGGTTGCGTTCACTGAACCGAGCGTGACAGTGCTGGTGGCTGAGGCATCAAAATCGGCTGAGCTGGTGTGGGATACAGCGACCTGATCGCCAGCTTCTACCTGCGCCGAGGTGCCAGCTGCCGTGCCGTTAACGATCAGGGTACCGTTGCTAACAGACATGGTCATCGCAGCTTCAAAACCCGCCAGGGTGATTGCGCTGCTTTGAATGACACCGGATGGTTCAACGTTGGCTTGAGCGGCGAAGGTAAAGCTGTCTGGCGTGGTATCCGCTGCACGAGTAGTGGTAGTGAATGTGAATGCTTCACCATTGATGGTGACCGTGGTCACTTTGGTTTCTTCAAAGCCTTCTGGCTGTTCCTGGTACAAGCGCAGGGTATCGCCAGCTGAAATGGTACCAGAGGTCATCCAGGCACCACCGTTGACCTGGAATTGGCCATTGCTGATGGTAACCGTCGCGTCACCATCGAAGCCGCCGACAGTCACCTGATTACTGAAAGTGCCTTCGCCCAGCGCCAGATCGCTCTGGCTGGTGAAGGAGATACTGTTCGGCGTATTGTCTGCCGCACGAGTGGTGCTGGTGAAGTCAGTGGTGACTGAACCCAGCGTCACGGTGCTGGTAACGGATGTGGAAAAGTTGGAGGAGCTGGTTTGTACGATCTGGATCTGGTCTCCGGCGGAAACCGTAGCAGAAGTACCGGACGCTGAATTGTTCACCAACAGCGAGCCGTTAGTGACGGACAGTGGCAGCGTGCCTTCAAAGCCTGTCAGCGCCACCAGAGTACTGGTCACGCCGGTAGATAGCTCAACGTCGGTTTGAGCTGTGAAGCTGATGTTATCCGGAGTGACGTCAGCCGCACGGGTGGTCGAGGTGAAATCGGCCGTGACGCTGCCCAGCGTGACGGTGCTGGTGACGGCGCTGCCGAAGTCGGAGGAGCTGGTGTGGAACACCTGAATTTCATCACCGGCGGAGACCTGTGCCGGGCTGGCGGTTGCGGTGCCATTCAGAATCAGACTGCCGTTGCTGACGCTCAGGGCCAGCTCGCTATCAAAACCGGACAGGGTGACAGTGTTACTTTCTGCACGGGTTAAGGGTTCTGCGTTGGCCAAGGCGGTAAAGCTGAAGCTGTCTGGCGTGGTGTCGGTTTCTCCATCGGTATTGTCATCGTCGAGTTCAGCGGTTTCGTCAAAGCTGTAGTCGGCTTCGTCGACATCCACGTCAAAGCTGCCGCCATCCATATCAAAGACGATTTTGACATCGTCCAGCACGGCGTCGAAGCCAGTCTGGTCGGCACTGAATGCGGCGTTGAACAGGTCGTAAGTGTTCGGGTCGATGCCTTGCTCTTCAAACTGCTCGGCAAAATTGGCCAGAATCACTTCTTCGGCGTCGGCCAGAGCGGCTGCATCGAAGCTTTCTGCTTCATCATCCCAGGCAGCACGCAGCGCTTCGAGGCTTTGCTGGTCGTTCGCCAGGAATAGCGCTAGGGTGGTCAGCGGGGTCACGTTGACAGTGATGTCGGCAGCTTCAGCAAACGAATACTGGATCGCCAGGCTGCTGTTGTCTGGATGGGCTTCGAGCATAAATGGTGGCGTCATGCCATCCACGTTGACGTTAAATGTACCGTCGTCATCGATAACCACGTTGGTGGAGCGCCCTTCAGCATCGTAAACGAACAGGGTGCCGTCGATGGCCAGGCCGGTGGCTGCGGTACCAGAGAGATAGATAGAATCGCTGCCAGTGTCGGTGTCCTGCTGGTTGTTGCTTGACGACGAGCTGCCACCACAGGCAGTCAGTGTCAGTGAGGATGCTGCCATCATGGCCAGCATCAGTTTGCTGATTTCCATTGAGTCCTTCCTTCGGAGAGTCAACAGGTGCCCGATTGGCCAGACAAGCCTGTGTAATTGAAGTTGTCATGAAGCATCAGAAGGGTAATCTTTGACAGATCGGTCAGCTTCACCCATATGGGTGATTTTATTGGTCAATAAGTCCGCGAAGTCGCTGCAAGGGGTATGTTGGATGGATTGTCGTGCAATAATGGAGTCAGGTCTGGCTATGAAATCAGTTCTTGCAACCATACCCGGCACAGACAGTCATTAATCGCTGGGTCAGCAGCATCGCAGTCCGATGCTGGACAGAGACTTGTCGACGGTCATTGTTGAGACAAACGGTGTTTTTTGGCCAAACCGGTTTTCTGAGTGATCTCTCGAAGCAGCAGTAAACCGGCGTTGGAGGTGATGTCGCCGCCGTTGAAGCTGGCTGCAAACTGGTGTCGATCGAGAAAGAAAAACGGAATGGCGTCCTGGTAGTATTCTGTCACGGCGGTAAGCTCTTTGGTGATTGCTTCGACAACAGGAACCATAAGGGATACCGCCGTTCTTGTATAAATATGCGGGTTAGTCCCCTGCGGTGCTCTCATAATGCTGTTAGTGGCTCGTTGTCTACTGTCCCTTAGGGAGCGTTCTCAATTATGCCAGCCAAATTATGGATGACACCAAACAGAGCATCGAGAAGTAATTTCTGGCCAGGCGCTCGTAACGAGTAGCAATGCGGCGATAGCGCTTGAGTTTCAAAAAACATCGTCCAACCAGATTGCGCTCTCTGTAAAGCCCCTTATCGTAATCGCGTTGTTCCTTGCGGTGATGGCGAGGAGGAATCACAGCCCGGCTGCCCTGACTTTCAATCCGTTGAATAAAGGCATCTGAATCGTAGCCCTTGTCAGCCAGGACATAATCCGCAGAAAACCCAGCAATCAAGCACTCTGATTGCCCATATTCAGATGCCTGACCATCGGTGAGAAGCAGTCGCACTGGATTACCAAGACTGTCAACGGCCAGGTGGATTTTGGTGCTTAATCCACCTCGTGATTTTCCCTGGGCTTCCTGATCACGATCGTTTTTTTGAGGCACCGTGTTGATGACTCCGGACAATGCTGCCGTCCACCATCAAATATTCCAGATCCGGTTGATCACTCAGCGCTTCAAAGACCGCTTTCCAAACCCCTTTGTGTGACCAGCGATTGTAACAAACATACACCCGGTGCCAGTGACCAAACTCCGGTGGCAAATCCCGCCAGGGAGACCCGGTTCGGGTAATCCAGAGGACGGCTTCGACAAATTGGCGATTATTCTTTGCGGTGACACCGCAATCCGTGGTTTTTCCAGGAAGCAGATGCTCGATGCGCTCCCATTGGCTATCCCGAAGTACGTTTCTATTCATCTTGGGCAAATCGCGAAAACGCCGAGAAAGTTAATTGAGAACATTCTCTAGTGCCTAACGAGCCGTATGCTTCCATCATTCGGGAAGGCTTTGAAGGTCTGGCCTCCGGGCGCTTTCAAACGCTGTCGGAAGCGATGTATTTCTTCGAGCAATTCCCAGAATATCCATGCGGCAGTGATGGGTGTGTGAAAGTTCAGCGCGTCAAGGACACTCGGAACCGGCCTATTGACGCTGGTTACATTGAGCACGAACGCTGGGGGATTTCACTTCGCAAAGGGCAGCATAAACCCTTGGTGAGTTTGGAAACTTTCAAGAAAGCGCGGGACAGATTAGCCGGGCGAGCTTACGTGCCCGCTAAGAAGAACATCAGCGAAGATTTTCCGCTGCGTGGTTTTGTAACCTGTGCCGATTGTGGCAGCCCAATGACTTCAAGTTGATGTAAGGGAAGGAGTGCTAAGTATCCGTATTACTTCTGTCGCAAGAAAGGCTGTGAGAGCTACGGAAAATCCGTCAAGCGTGATGTGGTCGAAAACGAGTTCGCAGAGCTTCTGAAGGCGATCACACCGGCTAAGTCTGCACTGGATGCTGCCGCAAAAATGTTCGATGACATTTGGAAAGGCAGAAGCCAGCACCGCCGAAATTACGCCCAAAAGCTCAAAAACACCCTGAAGGAGTTAGATAGAACCATGGATTCTGTAGTGGATATTATGGTGAACACATCATCGCCCAGGGCGCGTCAGGGCTACGAAAACAAGCTGGAATCACTGGAGCAAGAGAAGCTGGTTTTAGAGGAGAAAATCCGCCATTTTATGGCCGAACAGGCTGATCAGACACAATCTGTTAGAACCGCCCTCGAATTCCTAGAAAACCCTCATAAACTCTGGGCTACAGGAGAATTAGCTAATCAAAGAGCTGTTTTAAAGCTGGTATTTGCAGAGCCACTGGCATGGAAACGAAATGAGGGAGTTAGAACCGCAAAAACCACCTTACCTTTCAAGTACTTAGGTGATTTTTCATGTCTAAAAAATGGAGTGGTGCCCGGAGGCGGAATCGAACCACCGACACGGGGATTTTCAATCCCCTGCTCTACCGACTGAGCTATCCGGGCAACGTCAACTAACACCTGAACGGTACGGCTTGATGTAACGTGCTGTTCGTTGAGTGGCGCGTATTAAACCGCTCTCATGTTTTTCTGTCAACTGTATTCTGGCGATTATTTTTCAGAACTTTCAGGCACATAGCCGTCTGCCTGGTCGAAGTCGGCGCCGGAGAGGAATTTCCCGCGCTGTTCGGTCAGGTATTTGCGTGCTGCCTTGTCCATCATGTTGAGGTGTTTTTCGTTAATCAATCGGGTTTGGTGGGTGGTCCATTCTTCCCAGGCTTTGGCTGATACGTTGTTGAGGATGTCTTCTCCGGCAGGGCCAGGGAAGGGGGCGGTCGCCAACGCTGGCAGTGTTTGCTGGTATTTGCGGCAGAGTACGGTGCGGCTCATGTGGCGTTCCTGGTATTGGGCGGTGGTTCAGAGGCTGGATTGCAGCAGTTTTTTTACCGGTGCGGCCAGGCCCAGTGCGCTTGGGTTGCGGGGATTGTACCAATGCTGTTCGGCTTCGCCTATTTGTGCCGTTGATCTGGTCAGGCTGATTGCTACCGGGTGGATGTGCAGGTGGTAGTGGCTGAAGGTGTGGCGGAAGCTGTTGAGTTCTTGTGTGTGTTCTGCCGTGTCGCCGAAATGGGTGCTTAGCCATTGTTCGGCTTGTGCCATGGAGGGTGCTTCCGGAAAGCTCCATAAACCACCCCATATACCGGTTTGAGGGCGTGGTTGTAACAGGTATTCGCCTTGTGGGTTGCGCAGCATCAGCATCCAGGTGTGTTTTTCCGGTTTGTCTTTTTTGGGTTTGCTGTTGGGGTATTGGGTAGGTTTGCTGCTGGCGTGACCTAGGCATTCCGGTTGCAGCGGGCAAATGCCGCAAGCCGGTTTACTGCGAGTGCAGAGGGTGGCACCCATATCCATCATCGCTTGGGTGTATTCGCGGTGTCGATGTTGTGGCGTCAGGCGTTCAGCAATGTCCCAGAGCCGGTTTTGTACTGTGGTGGTGCCGGGCCAGCCTTCAACGGCGTAAAAACGGGTGAGGACCCGTTTGACGTTGCCATCAAGGATGGCGGCTCGTATGTCCATGCTGATGGAGACGATGGCTCCGGCAGTGGAGCGGCCAATGCCGGGTAATTCGGACAGTTGTTCGACAGATTGGGGGAATTCGCCGTTATAGCGTTCGACGATCTGTCTGGCGCAGGCGTGCAGGTTGCGACCTCGGGCGTAGTAGCCGAGCCCGGTCCAGAGGTGCAGGACATCGTCTTGTTCGGCTGTTGCCAGCGCTTGTACGTTGGGGAAGCGTTCCATGAAACGCTCGTAATAGGGAATAACGGTAGCTACTTGGGTCTGTTGTAGCATGATTTCAGACACCCACACGCGGTAGGGGGTGATGTCTTGTTGCCACGGCAGGTGTTTGCGCCCGTGCAAGTCGTACCAGTGGAGAATGGTGTCAGCGAAGGCGGTGGTGGTCAGGGCAGATGTCATCAGCGGGAATCATTATTTCAAGGTAGCGGTTTGTGCCTCGCGGAGAAATAACTGCAGTTGTTGCAGGGTTAGCGGTCGGCTGAAAAGATAGCCCTGACCTTCATCGCAGAGGTTATTTCGCAGGAAGTTTACCTGATCTTCGGATTCAACACCTTCAGCAACGACGATGATTCCAAGTTTGTGGGCCATGGCGATGACGGCTGCGGTAATGGCCATGTCATTGGTGTCATCGGGGATATCGAGGACGAAGGATCGGTCGACCTTGAGTACTTCGATCGGTAAGCGCTTGAGGTAGGCGAGTGATGAGTAGCCGGTACCGAAGTCGTCAATGGCAAAGCGGACGCCGATCGCTTGCAGGCTGGCCATGGTGGCAATGGCACTTTCGACGTCGAGCATCAAGGTGCTTTCGGTGATTTCCAGCTCCAGGTTGGAGGGTGACAGCCCGGATTCTTGCAGCACTTGGCTGATAACGGTTTCAAGGTCGGGAGCGGCAAATTGTCGTGCCGACAAGTTGACGGCAATACGGGCGTTTTCTGGCAGCGCCCCCGACTGTAGTAGCGCTCGCATTTCGGTGCAGCTGCGCTCCAGTACCCAACGGCCAATGGCGAGAATCTGTCCGGTTTCTTCGGCTACGGGGATAAATCGGTCTGGCGAGACGAAGCCTTTTTCCGGGTGGTGCCAACGGATCAGCGCCTCTACGCCGGTGGTGTGGTAATCCCGCAGGCTGATTTTGGGCTGATAGGCCAGTGTGAACTGGTTTGCTGTCAGCGCATCGTTAATTTCCTGTTCCCAGCTCAGGTGTTCAAGAATCGAGCGGTTCATGTCTTCCGAGAAGAATTGGACGTTGTTGCGGCCGAGTTCTTTGGCGCGATACATGGCCAAGTCGGCGTTTTTCATCAGTGTGTTGGGATCGCTGGAATCCTGTGGGGTCAGGGTGATGCCGATGCTGACAGAGGTGGTGATGTCTTGGCCCTTGATTCGGATTGGACGACTCAGTGCTTCGAGCAGTTTTTCGGCGACGGTCAGTACATCGGATGTATGGTTGACATCGGTCAGCAGGATGGTGAATTCATCGCCACCAATGCGGGAGACGGTATCTCTATCACGCACGCAGTTGCTGAGCCGTCTGGCGACTTCTTGTAGCAGTAAGTCACCTGCATCGTGGCCCATGGAGTCGTTGATACGTTTGAACTGATCCATGTCGAGAAACATCAGTGCCAGGGTGGAGCGGGTTCGTTGGGCAGACTTGATGGATTTGGCCAGCCGGTTTTTAAACAGTCGTCGGTTGGCGAGGCCGGTGAGGGCATCGTAGAAGGCCAGATTTTCCATTTGCAGCTGGGCCGATTTCAGCTCGGATATGTCAGATATGGCTCCGAGGTAGCCAATGACTTCACCATCCCGGTCATTCAGGGAGCTGGCCATCAGGTGAATCCATGTCTGGGTGCTGTCGCGATGAAGCAAGCGCAGATCCATGGCAATGCTTTCCTGGTAAGTCGTTAACCGTTGCCAGGCGTCACGCAGGCTGTCGAGGTCGGCCGGAGCGATGCAGCCAAACCAGCGCTCGAGTTCTGGCAGGTCGCCATGCATCTGGTGAATTTCTCGCCAACGTTGGTTGACGTATTGCAGCGTTTGTTGGGTGTCTACCTGAAAAATACCCACTGGTGAAAAAGTGGCCAGTTTACGGAAGCGGGCTTCATTTTCTTTTAAGGCGGCATGCTCGCTTTCGATGGTGTGTAGTAGTGAGTTGAACAGGTCGACCAGCGCACCCAGTTCGTCGTCGGTTTCCCGTGTTGCGCGGATGGAATAGTCCTTGTCTTGTGCGATACGCTTGAGTGTTGCGTAAAGGTCGTGTAGTGGACGTAAGATCAATTCTTTCAGTCGTGAAGAGGCGAAGAATCCGAGCAGTAAGGCGAGGGCGGAAATGACGATTGAAAAGGCACCAAATTGCTGCAGCCGCTTGTTGAGTGAGTCGTTGGTTGCCTGAATTGTCAGGGTTCCAATGACGTTTTTGTTGTACTGAATGGGGAAGACCCATTGCCTGGGGTCGTTGCTGTCTGGATGTCCTTCAAGCGGGCAGCTTTCTGCTGAGGATGGGCCATCGCGCAGGTAGCTGATGAGCAGATGGTTGCTGATATCGTAGATGCAGCCACTCAGAATGTCGCCGTGGGCGCTGAGTGAGCGAATGGTTTCTTGCAAATCATCGATGTGGCCTGCTTTGATTTCATGCGCACTATGCCGCGCCATCATGCTGCCGAGTGTGGTCAGCTGACGTTCGCTATCCTGGCGAGTCAGGTAGTATTCCAGCCAGGTGAATGCAATGCTTGAAAATATCAATGTGAGGGTTGTCGTCAGCAAGGCGACGATCACCAGCTTGCGCTTCAGGCTTTGTACCTGCAGTTGCATGTATTTCTCAGCTCGCTTAGGGCGGTTACGTGATGTTGTCCGCATAAGATAACATCATAGTATGTACCATAACCCGGATTATTGCCGGATCGGATACGCTTGCCTGAACTCGGAAACAGGGAGCTGTGGAGGGCGGGGAGCTGTGCTGGTGCAGCCCCCTGTGGGGCTATTCTGCAGTCGAATTCTGCAGGGCAACCTGATCGGCTTCCTTCTGTAACTGCGTCAGCAGTTCGTTCATGCGAGTAGTGGCATTGCCAGGGTTGGTGCCTTGCAGGCGTTCGGCCATTTGATCACGGTAGGTTTTGACCATGCTCAGACCGGAGACGACGGCATCGTACACCCGCCATTGGGCGTCGGCTTTTTCCCGGTAGAGTTTGAAGTCGATAGGGATGGTGTTGCCGTTGGTCTGAGTGAGGTGGCCTTGAACAAATGCCTTGTCACCTTCCGGATTGATGCGTGCTTCTTCAAATTCCAGCTTTTCACCACTGAATGCCTTGAAGGCACCACTGTAGGTGCGAATCTGCAACTCTCGGAAACGGTCAATAAATTCTTGTTGCTGGTCGGGGTTGGCCAGTCGCCAGTATTTGCCCAGTGCGCCTTTGGCGATTTTTTCCTGATCAATGGCAGGAACGATGTACGACATTACGAGTTCGCGTACTACGCTATCGGTGCGTTGTTCTGCTGGGGTCTGGTTCAGTTTATCAATCAGTCCGTTGGTTGCTCGAGTGACCACTTCCGATGGTGTTGGAGCGGCCCAGGCAGCGAGGCTGAAAAGCAACGTGGAAATGGTGGTCAGGAGTCGAAGCATGAGTGAGTCGTCCATTGGTGTGTGGGTTGGCTAACAGGCAACAGATCAGGTTCTGATTACTTGTGCAGTATGTCGTGCCAGGTGTCACTTGTGTAGCGTCCATTGCTTGAAAAGATTGTTGCCTCTGGCGGGTGAACGTATCTTCTGTGGTGGGCCGTTGGCTCGTCGTCATCAATTTAAGGGCTCTCTACGGCTGCCATATCCAGGCCGATTCGGTACGTTTGAAACCCCGTTTTTCCAGCGCGGGTAGCAATGTTTCAGGGACTGTATTGATACGGATGGTGATGTCCAGATCACTGGCCCAGTGTTGCAGCAAGTGTATTGTCTGATGCATCACCCCCCGGCGCTGCGTGATACTTCTCACTGCGGCGTTTGATAACGTAACGGTCTGGTGATTCCGGGAGCCGAGTATAACGCCGATGATGCGGTCGTTAAATCGCGCTGCGATAAGCCAACCCTGTTGTTCAAAATGGTGTTGTAACGCGGACGATAGTAATTGCTCGTCGGTCGTATCGGCCTGAATCTTGGCGATATCAGCCCAGTCGGCAGGGGTGGGCTGGTTGATATGTTCGAGTTTGACGGGCACTTGAGGCTCCCTTGGGACTGATATTGAGCGGCAACGTTGCTGTATTTGGACGCTGGTCGAGGTTTCATGGAGGTTTTCCACCGCGCCCTTTATAATGGTTTCCTTTTTCTTTGGCGATAGTTTGGAGTATTCCATGGCCCGCACGGCAACGGTCGAACGTAATACCCTGGAGACCCGGATCCGGGTGTCTGTCAATCTCGACGGTACTGGCAAAAGCCAGTTTGATACCGGTGTGCCGTTTCTGGAGCATATGATGGATCAGATTGCCCGCCATGGCCTGATTGATCTGGATATTTTTTGTAAAGGTGACCTCCACATCGATGATCATCATACGGTGGAAGATATCGGCATCACTCTGGGTCAGGCCTTTGCTGAAGCCATTGGCGACAAGAAAGGCATCGTCCGTTATGGCCATAGTTATGTGCCGCTGGATGAAGCGCTGTCGCGGGTGGTGATCGATTTCTCCGGTCGTCCGGGCCTGAGTTTCAATTGTGATTTTACCCGCGCTTCCATTGGCAAGCTGGATACCCAGTTGTTCTGGGAGTTTTTCCAGGGCTTTGTTAATCATGCCAAGGTCAGTTTGCACATCGATAATATCAAGGGTTTTAACGCCCACCACCAAGCCGAGACGATTTTCAAGGCGTTTGGTCGGGCGCTGCGGATGGCGGTTGAAATGGATCCTCGTATGGCGGGCGTTATGCCATCCACTAAAGGCACTCTGTAATATTCTCCTGTAAGGAAATGGTTTAAGTGACTAGTAAATTGTGTGCGGTGATCGATTACGGCATGGGCAATCTGCATTCCGCTCATGGTGCATTGCAGGCAGTCGCGCAGGATACCCGAGTGCTGGTGACCAGTGATCCGGAGGTGATTCGTTCGGCTGATCATGTGGTGCTGCCGGGGGTGGGTGCTATTCGCGATTGTATGGCTGAGATTCGTCGTCAGGGCATTGATCAGGTCGTGGAAGAAGCCCGTAGAACCAAACCGCTGTTGGGTATCTGTGTTGGCTTGCAGGCGATGATGGATCGTTCGGAAGAAAACGGCGGGGTGGATTGTCTGGGGTTGTTTCCGGGCCAAGTACGCTTTTTTGGTAATGATTTGGTCGAGAACGGCGAAAAGCTGAAAGTGCCGCATATGGGCTGGAATCAGGTAAAGCAGGTTGCACATCCGCTCTGGCGTGGCATTGCGGATAACAGCCGCTTTTATTTTGTTCATTCTTATTATGTGCAGGCGCAGCGTCCGGAGCAGGTGAAGGGCCATGGCCACTACGGCGTTGATTTCGCTGCTGCGATGGCTGAAAACAATGTGTTTGCGGTGCAATTTCACCCGGAAAAAAGCCATAACGCCGGTCTGGCCTTGTTAAAGAATTTTCTCGACTGGAATGGCCAGGCCTGACGGACTGGTTTCCTCACTGAATTAAGGTTTTCCTCATGCTCGTAATACCTGCAATTGATTTGAAAGATGGCGAATGTGTTCGTCTGCGTCAGGGTCGTATGGACGATTCTACGGTGTTTGGTGATAACCCGGTGGAGATGGCTCGACGCTGGGTGAATGCCGGCTGCCGTCGCTTGCACCTGGTCGACCTGAACGGTGCGTTTGCCGGTGTCCCGGTGAATGGTGGTGCGGTGACGGCTATTGCGAAAGAGTTTCCGGGCCTGCCAATTCAGATAGGTGGTGGTATTCGTACGCTGGAGACGATCGAAGCCTACGTTAAAGCGGGCGTGAGTTACGTGATTATCGGCACCAAGGCGGTGAAAGAACCTGCGTTTGTGAAAGAAGCCTGCGCGGCTTTCCCAGGCAAGGTCATTGTGGGTCTGGATGCCCAGAACGGCTTTGTGGCGACCGATGGTTGGGCCGAAGTATCGGAAGTCAAAGCGGTGGACTTGGCTAAACAGTTTAAGCACGACGGTGTGTCTGCCATTGTTTATACCGATATTGCCCGTGACGGCATGATGCAGGGCGTAAACCTGGAAGCGACTGTTGAGCTGGCTGTGGAAGGGGGTATTCCTGTTATTGCCTCTGGCGGTGTGACCAATATCGAGGACATTCGCCACCTGTCGATGGTGGCAAACAAGGGTATTTTGGGTGCGATTACCGGCCGGGCTATCTATGAAGGCACGCTCGATGTTGCCGAAGCTCAAGCGCTGGCTGACAAGCTGGCCGCTCGCTAAGCGGCCTAATTCAGGAGAGTTCCCATGGCATTGGCCAAACGTATTATTCCTTGTCTGGATGTCGACAAGGGCCGCGTTGTAAAAGGCGTGAACTTCGTTGGTATTCGGGATGCAGGCGATCCGGTTGAGATCGCCAAGCGTTATAATGATCAGGGCGCGGATGAAATTACCTTTCTGGATATCACGGCCAGTCATGAAGGCCGTGAAACTACGGTGCATATGGTGGAGGCGATTGCCGAGCAGGTGTTTATTCCGCTCACCGTGGGCGGGGGTATTCGCGAGCTGGATGATATTCGCCGGATGCTGAATGCCGGTGCCGATAAGGTCTCGATCAATTCAGCGGCGGTGTATAACCCGGAATTTGTGCGTCAAGCCTCGCAGAAATTTGGCGCTCAATGCATTGTTGTGGCAATTGATGCCAAGCAGGTGGGTGATAACCATTGGGAAATATTTACCCATGGTGGTCGCAAGCCAACGGGTATTAATGCCGTCGAGTGGGCTGTTAAAATGGCCGAGTACGGTGCGGGTGAAATCCTGCTGACCAGCATGGATCGGGACGGCGTAAAATCCGGTTTTGATCTCGGGGTTACCCGCGCCATCTCGGATGCAGTGAATATCCCGGTGATCGCTTCTGGTGGTGTGGGCAACCTCGATCATCTGGTGGAGGGGGTTAAACAGGGCAAGGCCGATGCGGTCTTGGCAGCCAGTATTTTTCATTTTGGTGAGTATACGGTGCAGCAGGCCAAGCAGCATATGGCAGCGGCAGGGATTGAAATGCGTCTAATTGATTGATCTTTGGTCAATCACGGTCGTTTTTTGATGCTTATATAGGCATAATTCCAACAGTCTTTTTTGAACTCTGCAACAATGCCGATGGATTGATCTATGCCTCGTGTTGGAC
The DNA here is from genome assembly GCF_044962685.1 of Oceanobacter antarcticus. Lineage (NCBI taxonomy): Bacteria > Pseudomonadati > Pseudomonadota > Gammaproteobacteria > Oceanospirillales > Oceanospirillaceae > Oceanobacter > Oceanobacter antarcticus. The sequence continues at coordinate 24,366 of NZ_JBBKTX010000032.1, read as the reverse complement.
GACGTACTGGTGTGTTTGCCAGCATTCTAGGATATCTGGCAGTCGGTGCGATGTATTGTCAGGCAGATGCACTGGATAGCTTTGAGCCAGAGTTACCGGTGGTGTTGAGTCCGGTGCGTCTGCCGCAGCCCTTGTCTGAAGTACCGGCCAGTGTGACGCTGATTACGGCTGAGCAAATTCGTCTTTGGGGTATCCAGCGCCTGGTCGACGTCTTCCAGTATGTTCCCGGTATGTTTGTGGCGCAGGAGCTGGATTCCAACCAGTCTGGTGTGGTGTATCACTCGGGCGATCTCTCCTTGTCGCGTCGCCTGGAAGTGCTGGTGGATGGGCGTTCAGTCTATCGTGCCACCTTCGCCAGTGTGGATTGGGATCAGTTGAATATCGCGCTTGAGGACATCAAACGCATCGAAATCACCCGAGGCCCCAGCGCCTCTTCGTACGGTATGAATGCGTTTCAGGGGGTAATCAATATAATTACCCGACATCCTGCCGACAGTCGCTCGCTCAACCTCTCTGCTTCGCTTGGGTCTGAATCCCGCCGTCGGGCCTATTTGTCTACGGCCTATGATATGGGTGGTTCCCGTCAGCGATTAAGTTTTTTTGGCTACAGCGAAGGAGCCAGCGGCGGTAATCACTACGAAGCTTGGGACAAGCCGGATTATGATCGGGTTGAAGGACTGAACTGGAGCGGTGCCAGTGACGTATCGGCTAATACTGAATTGCGTTGGCAAGCGGGCCGGCAACGGCTGCAGCGTAATATTCTGGCCGATGAAAACTTTCATGAGGCGTCGCCAGAGCATGAATCGATGACGGATTTTATGTCAGCGACGCTCAGCAGTCTTGAAAATAGCCGACACGAGTGGAAACTCAAGGCTTATTGGCAGTCGGAAAACCAGGAAAAGTCCTATCGGGCATGTACGACAACCCTTGCCTTCGATCCTAATCTCAGCAGCCTCTTCGGGTTGGATGCTGAACTGGCGAAAGCAATTGCCTACGGTGTATTGCCGCTACTGGACGAGCAAACCTCGACTGCTGAGAAAGACAGCATCGAGCAGTTCTATCAGGCGTTGGCGTATGGCCTGGTTGATGCTTCGTCGCTGCAGAGTTATCTGGCGAGCCAAGGTGTGGATACAGATGTTTCGGCAGAAGAGTATGCGTTGGCGCAACAGGTGGTCGCGGCAGCTGCTGGGGTAAACAGTCTGGATCAGGCAACTTGTGGTCGAGGCGATTACGATATTTATGAGCAGCGGCTGGAAGTTGAACTTGAAGATACGGTCTGGTGGAGCAGTCAGTTACGCTCAGTTCAGGGCTTGATGTATCGCCGGGATGAGGTCAACTCCCAGGCGTTTTTTAATCGGGTTCTGACTCAGAGCAGCCTGATGGCCTTTTCCAGCATTGAATATCGGCTACGACCGGACTGGTTGACCTTCTTTTCGATAACTGCAGAGTATCAGCCTGATAATGAGGTTAATTTTTCCCCCCGGTTGGCGGTGACGCATCTCTTGACCCCGAATCAAAGCTTGCGTTTCCAGTATTCCCGTACCCATCGTTCACCAGATCTGGCAGAGCAGCATCTTGATGCGACTGCGGCGGTGACGCAGTTGTCTGGCAATTACCTCGGGCTTGAGAGCGGAGAGTTGTTTCTTTCCGTTAACGCCGATGCCTGGAACAGCAATCTGAGTGGTGAAGTAATTCATGCCTGGGAGCTGGGTTACTACGGTGCTTTTCTTGATCCTCGACTCTCCGCAGATATCAAACTGTTTCACGAGCGTATGTACCAGCTGATTGAAGGGCAGGTTAATTTGCTGGATGGGTATCTTGATGATTCCAACAACATGAAGTTGATGGGTCTGGAATGGCAGCTGGACTGGCGACTGGCTCAGCAGCAACGGCTATGGCTGGTCGGCTTGCTGCAGCATCGGGAGTTGAACGAGGGGAGTAGTGAAGGTGTTTTAGGTGCAGAGCGTAGCCTTCGGGCCGCATGGACCTATGCCCCAGGTATGTCGGAGTGGATGCTGGGTGTGGTTCTTGATGAAGGGAATGGTCATATTGGTTCCCGTTTTGCCAGCCAGCAATTTTATCGTCAACGCAAGTGGCAGAGCCGGTTTGCTCATGACTTTGGCCGTACCGGAGTAGCGCTATCTGTTCAGTATGATGCTGATGGTGGTCAGCTTTACTTTGAAAGAACTCCGCGCTGGTTGTCGTGGGTCAGTGCTCACTACCGATTGTAGCGGGTTTGTGGCCAAGGTGAGACGACCGGCCCTCCCGTGAGGAGGGGGGCCGTCGCACTTGTCGCTTAGTACAGCACGCGGGCGCGAATAGTACCTTCGACTTCCTTGATTTTTTCCAGCCCCAGCTCACTGGCTGACGCAGCAACATCGATCACGACGTAGCCGATGTCTTCAACGGTTTGCAGGTATTGGCCGCAGATGTTGATGTCGTTTTTCGCGAAAATACTGTTGATGGCATTCATCACGCCAGGAACGTTTTGATGGATGTGCAAAATGCGGTGTACATTGGCGTTCGACGGCAAAGCGACTTCTGGGAAGTTAACGGATGCTGTGGTTGTGCCTCTGTCGCTGTAGGTCGCCAGTTTTTCGCCCACTTCTTTGCCAATGTTTTCCTGTGCTTCCATAGTGGATCCGCCCACGTGTGGGGTCAGGATGACGTTGTCGAATTCGCGCAGCGGGCTGACAAACTCTTCGTTGTTAGAGCGTGGCTCGGTTGGGAATACGTCAATGGCAGCACCCAGCAATTTTTTATTGCGAATGCTCTCTGCCAAAGCGTCGATATCAACCACAGTGCCGCGAGATGCGTTCAGCAGGATTGACCCTTGCTTCATCTGGGCGAACTGTTCTGGTCCCATCATCCATTTTGTAGACGCGGTTTCTGGCACGTGCAAAGAGACGACATCCGACATGTCTAGCAGCTCTGGCAGTGAGCCTACCTGGGTGGCGTTGCCGATAGGCAACTTGGTAACGATGTCGTAGAAATAGACCTTCATGCCCATGCTTTCAGCCATCACTGACAGCTGAGTCCCAATGCTGCCGTAGCCAACGATGCCGAGTTTTTTGCCGCGTATTTCGTAGGAGTTGGTCGCCGACTTATTCCAGCCGCCACGGTGACACTGGGCACTCTTTTCCGGCACGCCGCGCATCAGCATGATGATTTCGGCGATCGACAGTTCAGCGACAGAACGGGTATTGGAGTATGGTGCGTTGAAGACCGCAACGCCGCGTTTGGTCGCGGCTTTCAGGTCGATCTGGTTGGTACCAATGCAGAAGCAACCTACCGCAATCAGTTTTTCGGCAGCGGCGAAGACAGCTTCTGTCAGTTGGGTGCGCGAACGAATACCGATGAAATGAACGTCTTTGATGCGCTCTTTCAGATCATCTTCGGAAATCGATGTTTTCAGGTATTCGATATTGGTATAGCCAGCAGCGTGGAGTGTATCCAGAGCTGACTGATGCACGCCTTCCAACAAGAGGAATTTGATCTTGCTTTTGTCGAGGGAAGTCTGGGCCATTGGGGTACCTTCTCGTGAGGTGCTGGTTCAGGTTGGGGCCTGATGCCATGCTGTTGGTGTGCGGTCGGTCTGTTCGGGGCAAAAGCTCTCCGAAAAACAGGGCGCACATGTTAGCATGTCCGACTTTCAATGTGATCCTCCGTCAACACCTTCAATCCGACGATTCTTCAGGTTGGTGTGACGATTCCTCATATTCCTGGACTGACCATGACACAACTTACTCAAGACGCCCTCGTTGAACGCCTGGCTGCCATTGTTGGCACCGACAAGGTTCGTACTGATGCCGATTCGCTGGAAACTTTTGGCAAAGACTGGACGCGTATTTACGAGCCACAGCCAAGTGCGATTGTCTTTCCGAAAACCACAGAGCAGGTACAGCAGATTGTGTTGCTGGCCAATGAAGCGGGTCTGGCGCTGGTGCCATCGGGTGGTCGTACCGGATTGAGTGCCGGTGCCATGGCAGCCAATGGCGAAGTGGTAGTGTCGTTTGACTATATGAATCAGATTTCTGAATTCAGCGCCGTTGACCGCACGGTGAAATGTGGTGCCGGGGTGATTACCGAGCAGCTGCAAACCTATGCGGAAGAGCAGGGGCTGTTTTATCCAGTGGATTTTGCCTCTGCTGGCTCCAGTCAGATTGGCGGCAATATCAGTACCAATGCCGGTGGAATCAAGGTGATTCGTTACGGTATGACCCGTGACTGGGTGGCTGGATTAACCGTTGTGACAGGTAAGGGCGATATCGTCCGGTTGAACAAGGATTTGCTAAAAAACAATACCGGTTATGACATGCGCCACCTGTTTATCGGTGGTGAAGGGACGCTGGGATTCGTGACTGAAGCCACTATGCGCCTGGCTCGCCCACCCAAAAATCTGACGGTTCTGGTGCTGGGTGTGCCGGAAATGGCGGCCATTATGAATGTGTTGCACAAGTTTCAATCCGGCATCGATTTGACCGCGTTTGAGTTTTTCTCAGACAAAGCCTTGAACAAGGTGTTAGCGCGGGGAGATGTTCAGGCGCCGTTTGAAACAGAAACCGAGTTTTATGCGTTGCTGGAGTTTGAGGCGGAAACTGACGCTAAAATGGATGTTGCTATGCAGTTGTTTGAGGTCTGCATGGAAGAAGGCTGGGTTTTCGATGGTGTGATCAGCCAGAATGAAACCCAGGCGGCGAATTTGTGGCGCTTGCGTGAAGACATCTCTGAGACGATTTCACACTGGACGCCGTACAAAAACGATTTGTCAGTGATTGTTTCTAAAGTGCCTGAGTTTTTGCAAGAAGTTGAAGCGGTGGTGGTGCGCGAGTACCCGGACTTTGAGATCGTCTGGTTTGGTCACATTGGTGATGGCAACCTGCACCTGAATATCCTCAAACCGGATGAGATGCCAAAAGAAGAATTTTTTGAGCGTTGTGCAGGTGTATCCCGGTGGGTGTTTGAAATCACCGAAAAATACGACGGTTCAGTGTCTGCAGAGCATGGCGTCGGCATGACCAAAAAGCCTTACTTGCATTATTCTCGTTCTGCAGCCGAAATTGGCTATATGAAAGCAATGAAAGCTGCTTTTGATCCAAATAACGTGATGAATCCTGGTAAAGTAATCGATATGGATTGATCTAGCAGGCTGTCGGACTCGGGACAGAAAAACGCCGCCTTATAAAGGCGGCGTTTTTATTTCTGGCTTAACGGAATCAGAACAACAGCTCCGGCGTGGCCGTCAGGCCGCTATTGTCACCATCCGCCGTTTCTGAGTAGGAAGGCAATGCCACGTCGGTGGGGACATTTTCTGCGCGAAAATATTCGAAGATAGCATCTTCTTGTCCGGGAGCTGCCAGCAAGCCGGACTGCGGGTCGATACGCACCGAGACAACCCCGTCGGGCTGCTCCAGTGATACTTCCTGCTCGGTCTCAAGAGCGACAGCCATGTAATCGATCCAAATAGGCAAGGCTGTGGTGCCGCCCAGGGCCCATTTCCCCATGCTTTGAGGTTGATCAAAGCCAACCCAGACGGTGGTGACCAGATTCGGATTAAAGCCGGAAAACCAGGCATCGACCTGGTCATTAGTCGTTCCGGTTTTGCCTGCCAAGTCGCTGCGTTCAAGGGCTCTGGCGCGGCGTCCCGTTCCGCGACGAATAACATCTTTGAGCATATTGACCATCAGGAAGTTGGTGCGCTTGTCCATAATGCGTCTGGCGATCACCGGTTCTGTTGGCGTTGCAGTATCTGTGGATGGCTGGAGTAAGTTTAAGTTACTGGCGCTTGCTGCCTGCTCCGTTGCGGTTGTCTGGTTCTCACACTGGCGGCAGGCGATTTCTGGCGTAGCGGAGAACAGCTCCAGGCCATCTGCTGTTGTGACGCTTTGTATAAAAAACGGCGTAATGGCAAAGCCGCCGTTTGCCAGTGCCGCGTAGCCGGTGGCTAGCTCCATTGGGGATACCGCCGAAGCCCCCAGAGCAAGGGATAAATCTGCACTGAGTTTGGATTTTGGAAAACCGAATTGAGTAATGTAGTTGACTGCTGTGGCGGGGCCCATCTGCTTGAGAATTCGAATGGACACCAGGTTCTGGGATTTATACAGCGCTTGCCGCAAGCGTGTCGGGCCATAAAATTTGCCGCTGTAATTTTCCGGCCGCCAGGTGTTTTCCAGGCTTGAGTCGTTAAATACGACCGGAGCATCATTGATTATGCTTGCCGGTGTGAAGCCATTTTCCAGCGCGGCACTATAGATAAAGGGCTTGAAAGATGAGCCGGGCTGGCGGTTGGCCTGAAGTACACGGTTAAATTGATTACCGGATTGGGAGAATCCTCCGACCAGAGCTTGAATGGCACCACTATTTGGATTGATGGAGATCAGTGCGCCTTCAACTTCTGGAGTTTGGGCCAGAAGCAGTTCGCCGTCCCGGTCTTCAAACCAAATTTTCTGGCGACTGCTGAGTAATTGCGAAGGGGTGGTGGGTTTTTTGCCGATAACGTTGACGTTAATATACGGTGCTGCCCATTGCATCCCGCTGAACGGTAAAAAACGGAAGCCTTCAGCCGTCACCATCCAGGCGCCATCTGTTTTTACGTCGGCGATGATGGCCGGTACTAGCCGGTTTTGTGGTTCCTGGCTGCGGAGTTGTTGTTGCCAGTTTGAGAAGGTTGCGGGCCAGTCAGTTGCGGGGTCGGCCGTTGCTGTATCGAACCAGTCGGGTGGGTTGTCTGGCGCTGTCAATGTTGAGGTTCTTGCGATTGTATCTGCAAAGCTGGGTTGCTGGCGGTATCCGTGCGCTCTGTCATAGTTCAACAGCCCTTGTTGCAGCGCTTGGGTGGCTGCTGTCTGGCGGCGGGCATCTATCGTCGTGTGGACAACGTAGCCATCGGTGTAAGCATGATCGCCATATTGGTCGACCATGTACTGGCGAACCATTTCTGCAACGTAAGGGGCTGTAATCTCGCTGGTGGCACCGTGATAGCGAGCAGTGATCGGCTCCGCTGCGGCAGTTTCAAAATCAGGCTGGCTGATCATGCCCAAGCTCACCATGCGTGCAAGGACGTAGTTACGCCGACTAATAGCCCTGTCTGGACTATTGATGGGGTTGGCTGCAGACGGGGCCTGGGGCAAACCTGCGATCATTGCGGTTTGGGCAAGACTTAATTCGTTTATGGATTTGCCGTAATACACCTGAGCGGCAGCCTCAATACCATATGCACGTTTACCCAGATATATTTTATTGATGTAAAGTTCAAGAATTTCCTGTTTTGTGAGCGTCTTCTCTATTTTTATTGCCAATAATATTTCGGTAAATTTTCGGGCAAATGATTTCTCGCTGGACAAATAGTAGTTTTTGGCCACTTGCATCGTGATGGTGCTGCCGCCAGATTTCTTTCTTCCAGTGCGAATCAGTTCCAGCGTTGCTCTTAAAAGTCCTTTAACATCAATGCCGTAGTGTTCATAAAAGCCGTCGTCTTCGGAGGCGAGCAAGGCGTTGATAAACTGTTCGGGAATTTGTTCAAAGGTGAGCGGCGTCCGGCGTTTTTCGCCAAATTCGCTGATCAGTTGATTGTCGGCGGTGTATACCCGTAGCGGTGTTTGCAGATCGACATCGCGTAGCTGGCGTGGGTCAGGCAGGGTGGGTGTTAGATAAAGGTATATGGCAAGGCAGGCTAAACCGGTGCCTGAAACGGCACAAACGCATAACCAGATGACGAATTTCAGAATCGATTTGGGTGTGATCATAAAGGTGTTGAAAATTCCTTCGTATGGTCTGTCATCAGCGGTCGCGGCATTATAAGGCTTTTTTGTCCTTTTTATAGGATTGTGCTTATAATGACCGCCCAAATATAGGATTAATCTGAGCTTGTTATCGCAAGTTCTCGATTTTCAAGGGGATTTTGTTGTGCTGGCGAACCTGTTTGGCAAGAAGGGCAAGGCCCTTCTTGGCGTGGACATCAGCTCCACGTCGGTAAAGGTCCTTGAATTGAGTCGTAGCGATTCCGGATATCGGGTAGAAGCCTACGCTGCTGAAACACTGCCTGCGGGAGCTATTGTGGAACAGAATATCCACAATGACGAAGAAGTAGGCGAAGCGATCAAGCGAGCATTAACCAAATCCCGCTCGGGTGCGAAGCGTGCTGCTCTGGCGGTGGCCGGTTCTTCTGTTATTACCAAAATCATTCAGATGAGTGCCAATCTGTCAGAAGCGGAAATGGATTTGCAGATCCGTGCCGAGGCTGATCAATATATTCCCTATCCATTGGAAGAGGTGTCGCTGGACTGGGAAGTGCAGCAAGGCCTGGCGGGTAATGATGAAATTGCTCAGGTATTACTGGCCGCTTGTCGTTCGGACACCGTTGAACGCCGCAAGGATGCTGTTGAATACGCGGATCTTGAAGCGGTAGTGGTGGATATCGAAGCCTATTGTACCGAGCGGGCGTTTGAGCTTATTCGTGATCATCTTGAAGGTGACACCAATGAGGCTGTCGCAATTATCGATATTGGTGCGACCATGACCACGCTCAGTGTGCTTCATAATGGTGTATCTATATATACCCGCGAGCAGCTTTTTGGCGGTCGTCAGCTGGTTGACGACATCATGCGACGTTACAGTATGTCTGAACCGGAAGCGGCAGCAGCGCGCGACGGTGATGGCCTGCCGAGTGATTATGAAGAAGAGCTGCTGGAGCCGTTTCGGAATGCGGTTGTTCAACAAATCAGTCGTTCATTACAGTTTTTCTTTTCCTCCAGTCAGTTTAATGAAGTGGATTGCCTTGTCTTGGCGGGTGGCACTGCATCGCTGACTGGGCTGGTGGAAAAGGTGCAGGATGACATGGGATTGCCAACACTGGTCGCCAACCCATTCCGGGATATGGCTGTGTCGTCCAGGGTGAATGTCAAGTTACTGAGTAACGATGCGCCCTCATTGCTGGTGGCGTGTGGATTGGCGATGCGGGGTTTTAACTAATGGCCAATATCAATTTATTGCCTTGGCGCCAGGAACTCCGCAAGGAGAAGCAGCAAGAGTTTGTCGGCATCATCGTAATGGTAGCAATCATTGCGGCTGCGCTGATCTGGTCTGTAAGCAGTTACTACGATGGTGAGTTGAGTAACCAACAAGGGCGAAATACTTTTTTGTCGCAGGAAATTGCCCGGCTGGATAAAAAAATTGTTGAGATTAATGAACTCACAGATACGCGCCAGCAGCTGATTGAACGTATGGAACTGATCCAGAATTTGCAGGGTAATCGACCGGTTATTGTGCGTTTGTTTGATGAGCTGGCTCGTTCTGTCCCCGAGGATCTTTATTATACCAGCCTGTCCGTTGTTGGCAGTCGGGTCAGTGTTAAAGGTGTGGCCAAATCCAATAACCGTGTGGCAGCGTTGATGCGTAATTTTGATGAATCGGAATGGTTTGCTGACCCCGCGCTGTTGGGGGTCAAAGCGGTGGCCAACGGCAGCAATGAATTCGAGGTATCCGTGCGACGGGTAGAGCCTCAATCCAGTGAGGAGCCTTGATATGGCCAAGCAGGGATTTGATTTCAAGGCATGGACCGACAAGCTGCAGGAGCTGGATGTCAATGATCTGAATGAGATCGACTGGGAGGATATGGGCTCTTGGCCGATGCCTGGCAAGGTCGTTTTTTGCTCGCTTATTTTTATTGCAGTGGTGATTGGTGGCTATTTCCTGTTGGTTAAGGACTCCGTCGAGCATCTGGAGCGGGAGACGGCTAAAGAAGTTCAGCTGAAGCAGGATATTGAGAAAAAAGCTTATCGTGTTGCTAACCTGGATGCCTACAAGGATCAACTGGCAGAAATGCGCGACAGCTTTGGCTCGTTGCTAAAACAATTGCCTAAAGACACGGAGGTGCCTGGGTTGGTAGACGATATCAGTGCAGCAGCCTTGGGTGCCGGATTGAAACTGAACGCTATTTCGCCACAAAAAATGGTCAGCACCGAGTTTTATAATGAGCTGCCGATCCGCATTGAAGTCGACGGCGGTTATCATGAAATGGGGGCGTTTGTATCCGGTGTTGCCGCTTTGCCCAGGATTGTGACCTTACATGATTTTGACATCAGTTCCGCCAAAGGTGGTGGTTTGTCTATGACGATTCTGGCCAAGACCTATCAGTATGGAGGCGGCGATGAAGAATAGACTGCTTCTGATTGTTATGGGCGTGACAATGATGTTTTTACAAGGGTGCTCACAGCCAGCGAATACGTCTGATTTACAGCAGTTTGTCAGTCAGGCATTAGCTAAACCCCGTGGTCGAATTGAGCCTATTCCAGTATTCAAGCCTTATGAGTACTTCAGTTATAGCGCTGCCGGATTAAGATCACCTTTTGAATTGCCGGTGGTGGTCGACAGCTCACTTCAGGCGGCTCAGCCATCAAGTAACGTTCGACCTGATTTTGATCGGCCGAAAGAACATCTTGAGCAGTTCCCACTTGGGCAATTGACGATGGTCGGCACCATGACCGGGGCTGATGATATCCTGTGGGCGCTGATAAACGACGGTGATGGCAGTGTTGTACGTGTAAAGGAAGGCTATTACATGGGACAAAATCACGGTCGGATCATGACCATATCCCAAAACAGACTCAGTCTTATCGAGATCGTACCGAACGGTCTTGGTGGTTGGGTTGAACGCCCGAAAACAATCGCTCTGGAAGGAATAGGCGGAGATAACTGAAATGAATCTTTTAAACGCTGTACGCACTCTGGGTCGTACCTGGGTTGCAGCTTTGTTGATGCTTCAGGCTGGCCTGTCTTCCGCCGCCGTCTTGAACGATATCCATTTTTCGTCGTTGCCCGGCGATGTCACTGAAATCAGCTTGGAGTTTGACAGTGCACCTCCAGAAATCAGTGGTTATACCATTGAGAAACCTGCGCGTATTGCTATTGATATGCCGGGCGTTGTCAGTGCCCTGAAGGCGAAGCGCCACCAGATTGGTGCTGGTAACGCCCGATCTGCTGTTGTCGTCACCACTCAGGATCGTTCCCGATTGGTGATTAATCTGTCGCGGATGGTGTCCTACAGTACCAAGGCGGAAGGGAATGTCCTGCTGGTGCGTATCGGGGTCGCTAACGAGGTGACGGCTGAGGATACCAAACCACAATTATTGGGTGCTCCAAAAGTTTCTGCACGGGTTAATGAACTGAAGGTCGTCAATGTTGATTTCCGTCGTGGCGAACAGGGTGACGGTCAGATTCAGATTATGCTCAATGATGCCAAGGCGTCTGCCAATATTCGCCGCGAAGGCTCAAAAATCATTGCCGACCTGTCGGGGGTTCGTTTGCCTCGCGAGCTGAGTCGCCGTCTGGATGTCACTGATTTTGCGACCCCGGTTCAATATGTTGACGCCAAGGATCATGAGGGTGGAACCCGTATCGTGATTGAGCCAGTGTCGGAAGATTTTGAATATCTGGCCTATCAGACCGATCGGTTGCTGTCGATTAACGTCACTAATGTACCGGAAGAGGCGGTTGAAGATCGTAAGAAAAAATTCCCCTTCACTGGTGAAAAGCTGTCGCTTAACTTTCAGAATATTGAAGTGCGAGCGGTACTGCAGTTGATCGCTGACTTTACCGGATTGAACCTGGTTGCTTCGGATACGGTTCAGGGGAGTATTACCTTGCGTTTGCAGAATGTTCCCTGGGATCAGGCTCTGGATCTGGTGTTGAAGACCAAGGCATTAGGCAAGCGTCAGATGGGCTCGGTATTGTTGATCGCACCGGCGGAAGAGATTGCTGCACGTGAAAAGATTGAGTTGGAAGCCGTGCGTCAGGTTGAAGAGCTGGCTCCACTGGTGCAGGAGTTCATGCAATTCAAGTACGCCAAGGCAGCGGATATAGCAACGATTCTGACCTCGGATCAGGGATTGTTATCTGATCGTGGTACGGCTGTTGTGGATGAACGAACCAATACTATCCTGATGAAGGATACCGCCGCTAATCTGGAGAAGGTGCGTGAAGCGCTGGTGATGCTGGATGTGCCGGTGCGGCAGGTTTTGATTGAAGCGCGTATTGTGGTTGCCTCGACCACTGTTGGTGAAGAAATGGGCGTCAAATGGGGTGGAGGCTTCTATAAGGATAATGGCTCCAATTGGGTTACAGCAGGTGGTAGTCAGCAAACCATCGCGGATACCAACCAGATTTTGTTTGATCGGGCTTCCGGCGATACAACCGATGGGCTGGATCTGACGTCATCCAATATTGTCGACTTTGGTGCAACCAGTGCATCTGCAACGACATTTGCGATTGGATATCAGACCGCAGACTATTTGCTGGATCTGGAGTTATCGGCGATTGAAACCGATGGTCGTGCTGAAATTGTTTCCCAGCCACGGGTGATTACCGCCGATGGGCAAACTGCCTTTATTGAATCAGGTACCCAGATTCCTTACGAAGAATCGACGTCCAGCGGTGCCACCAGCGTGACATTCAAAGCCGCCGTGTTGCGACTTGAGGTGACTCCACAGATCACTCCGGATGATCGGATTATCATGGATCTGGTAATCAATCAGGACTCCGTTGGTGAGCAAACCTCGGCTGGTCCGAGTATTAATACCAATGCGGTACAAACCCAGGTGCTTGTCGATAATGGCGAAACCATCGTATTAGGTGGTATCTTCCGTTCTGAAGAAGTCAGGTCGGTCAGCAAGACGCCTTTCTTCGGGGATTTGCCATTAATTGGAGCCCTGTTCCGTTACTCTAGTGTTTCGGATGACAAGAGCGAGTTACTTGTTTTCATCACGCCGAAGCTGGTGAAGGACTCCTTCAGCGCCAGATAGTCTATGCCGTCCGAACAATCGATTTTTCTGATAGGGCCAATGGGAGCGGGTAAAACCACCATTGGCCGTTTACTTTCCTGCGAGATGCACCTCGAGTTTGTCGATTCGGACAAATTTATCGAGGAGCGCTGCGGAGCCAATATTCCCTGGATATTTGATATGGAAGGGGAGGTCGGGTTTCGTGATCGCGAAGAGCAGGCGATAGACCTACTCACGCAGCGTCGTGGATTGGTTCTGGCTACCGGTGGCGGGGCTGTGATGAGGGCGGAGAATCGTCAGCATCTGGGCAGTCGCGGCATCGTGATTTATCTGTGCACCTCGGTTGAGCAGCAAATTGCCCGGACGTCGAAGGACAAGAACCGTCCCTTGTTACAAACGGCTAATCCGGCGCAAGTGCTACGCGAGCTGTTCAAAAAGCGTGATCCCTTATATCGGGAAGTCGCTCATGTCGTATTACAAACTGACCAGCGGAACCCCCGCTGGGTCGTCAATGAAATAAAAAAACGTATCAAGGCCTTGTCATGATTACATTGACCGTGGAGCTGGCTGAGCGCAGTTACCCAATCTATATTGGCGCTGATTTATTGGTGTTGCCAGAATTGCTGACGCGCCATATCCAGGGCAATCAGGTCATGATCGTGACCAATACCACGGTGGCACCCCTGTATCTGGCGATGGTCGAGCAGCTACTGGACGGCTACCAGGTTGATAGCGTTATTCTCCCTGATGGCGAGCAATACAAAAACCTGGAGACGTTGAATCTGATCTTTGACGCCTTGTTGGAAAAGGGCCACAACCGCACAACGACTCTACTGGCACTGGGTGGTGGTGTGGTAGGGGATATGTGTGGCTATGCCGCTGCCAGCTATCAGCGTGGGGTGAGTTTTATTCAGCTGCCGACGACATTGTTATCTCAGGTTGATTCTTCCGTCGGTGGCAAAACGGGTGTTAATCATCGTCTTGGCAAAAATATGATTGGTGCTTTCTATCAACCACAGGCGGTGCTGATCGATACCAATACGCTCACAACGTTACCTGCGCGTGAGTTATCTGCGGGAATGGCTGAAGTCATCAAGTATGGCCTGCTTGAGGATCTGGCATTTTATCGCTGGATTCAACAGCACATTGACAACCTGATGGCTGGCGATGCGACACTGCTGGCTCGCGCTATTCGTACCTCCTGTGAATGCAAGGCTCGGGTGGTTGCACAAGATGAGCGGGAAGGCGGTATTCGCGCCATCCTGAATCTTGGCCATACATTCGGCCATGCGATTGAGTCCCATCAAGGCTACGGCAATTGGCTGCATGGCGAGGCGGTTGGCACCGGGTTGTTGATGGCTGCCGACCTGTCCTGTCGCATGGGGGCTATTTCTGTCGCAGAAGTGGACGAGCTGAAAGCCTTGTTGGTAAAAGCCTCTCTCCCGGTATTGCCTCCGGCAGATATGACCGAAGCCGATTTTCTGTCACGAATGAGTATCGATAAAAAAGTTCTAGACGGCCGTATCCGATTGGTGCTGTTACGCCAGATTGGTCAGGCTTATATCACATCAGATGTGGACAGGACGCAGCTTTGCCAGACGCTGGCAGGCGCTGCATTAAACGGCTAACCCCGAACTCGCGGAGGCAGAATGACACCGCAATTTTCTCAGGCGCTGGATCGTGACCAGGATGTCTATGCCTCACCCGCCCGTTACCTGGAGCTGATCTGTCACCTGTGCTGCTACTCCCCTTTGATGGTGCTGATTCGCCATCAATCCGAGGTCGAGGCGGGTGCTTTGGCGACGGCGGTCGCTGACAGTTATGCCGAATCTGGCCCGGTGTTGAAATTGACGGCAGCAGACCTGGATCATCCGCGCCATCTGATTGCCCGGCTTGCTCTGGTTTTTGGAATAACGTCTTTACCCGCTGATGAAGTGGCTGCCCGGGAAGCAATACTGGAAAAGGCCCGTTTCCGGGCTGAGTCTTCCGATCCGCTCCTGGTTCTGGTTGATCAGGGCGAGAATCTTCCCCTTGAGATGCTGCAGGCATTGGCCCAATTTGCGTTGATGTCGTCCCATGCGATTTCCTTTTGTCTGTTTGGTCGTGAAGGGTTTGATCAGGGTTTGAAAGAAGGGCCTGCGGTGGCCCCTGTCTACCGTATCTCTTTGCCAGAGCCATCAATAGGTGGAGATTTTCCTGACCTGCTGCTGGATGACGTCAGTCATGACGTTTTGCCACCAGACAGTCAGCAGCAAGCAGTCATAGACCAGTCAGCCACTCCGCAGCAGTCTGGTATTGGCCATGCACTGGGTGTCGTTAATATGACTGCTCTTTCGCTCAAGCTGCGCTCTCCGTTGGTGATTATCCTCGTGTCTGCTGTGTTGCTGACGTTGATGGTTCTCTGGCTGTTATACGATGACGGGGCTGATGATGTTTCGAGCACGGTTCTTCAAGTTCCGCTGCCACCGGTATTTGTCCAATCCGATCGCAGTTTGGCAGCAATGCCTGAAGAGGATTTGTCGGTGCCTTCACAGGTCGTCGGGAATCCGACACACTCCGAGGATCCAAAGGGAGCTCTTGATCGTGGGGCAGGGGTAGCGCAGACAGACGCAATACCCAGTGCGGCCACTCAGGTTGCTCCGAAGCAGGGTGATCTCATCGTACCGGAGTCACTGCCGTCCCGCTTGTCTGGATACCCCACCTGGTTAAAAAATGGAGAGGGGTGGGGGATTCAGCTGCTAGGGACTTCCGAACCTCAAGGTGCGCGAGATTTTGTGGCCAAATGGCAGTCGGAGGCAGACGGTAAATTGATCTGGTATCGCAGTCAACGGAATGGCCAGTCTTGGTATGTGGTCATCGCAGGTGTTTTTTCATCTCGGGAAGACGCGACTGTATGGCTCGGGAGACGGCCTGGAGATTTAAAAAAGGGATCTCCCTGGGTTCGGAAAATGAGCCAGATCGCCCCTCAGGTAGAACCTCTGTAAACGGGTTTTTAGCCCCTCTCTTTCGGTCGTTGCTGGCCTGCTGGCCAGCGCCCATTTGTGAGAGGACGTGCGGATGTGTAGAATGAGCGTCCTTTTGTCTCTTTATTGCTCAAATTTTGAGCAGTCGGCTGTTTCCAGTCGCAAATAATTTTAATAGCATTTTTTTGGTGAGAGCTGTTCTATGAGAACTGGTCTGTATACTCCAGGCGATTACAAAGACAACTGTGGCTTTGGTCTACTGGCTCACTTGAAGGGCCAACCAAGTCATGAGCTGTTGAAGACAGCGATCCAATCCCTGACTTGCATGACGCACAGGGGCGGCATTGCAGCGGATGGCAAAACCGGTGATGGTTGCGGACTATTGCTGCAAAAGCCGGACTCTTTCTTGCGTGCAGTGGCGCCAGAAGCTGGTATCGACCTGCCAGTCCAATATGCGGTTGGCATGTTGTTTGTGGATCTTGACGATGCCGTTTGCGCGGAACAGAAAGCCGTAGTGGAAAAAGCGATCCGCGACCAGGGGCTGAATGTTCTGGGCTGGCGCACTGTGCCAACCAATAACGATTGTCTGGGCCCAATGGCGCTGGATTGTCTGCCGCGCTTTGAGCAGATTTTTGTCTCGGCTGATACGGAACTGAGCGATGCGGAACTGGACGTAAAGCTTTTTTACGCACGGCGTTATGCCGAAAAGTCCCTGACCCAGTATCCAGATTTTTATATTGCCAGCCTGTCTTCCCGAGTGCTGTCTTATAAAGGTCTGACGATGCCGGTTGACCTGCCGAATTTTTATCTGGATTTGGGTGATAAACGGCTGGAAACCGCGATCTGTGTCTTCCATCAGCGCTTTTCAACCAACACCATGCCGCGTTGGCAGCTGGCCCAGCCATTTCGCATGTTGGCGCATAATGGTGAAATCAACACCATTCAGGGTAACCGTAACTGGGCAAATGCCCGTTCCAGTAAATTTGTCAGCCCTCTGCTGCCAAATCTGACCGACTTGTCGCCAGTGGTGAATACAACGGGATCTGACTCGTCGTCAATGGACAATATGCTGGAATTGTTGACTACGGGTGGCATGAGTCTGTTCCGGGCGTTACGCATGATGATTCCGCCAGCATGGCAGAATGTCGAAACCATGGATGCCGACCTGCGCGCATTTTATGAATACAACTCCATGCACATGGAGCCGTGGGACGGCCCGGCGGGTCTGGTGATTACCGATGGCCGCTATGCCGTTTGTGGCCTGGATCGTAACGGTTTACGTCCGTCCCGTTGGGTGATCACCAAAAATGATTTCATCACCGTAGCCTCCGAAGTGGGCGTACACGACTATCTGCCGCAAGATGTCGTGGCCAAGGGTCGGGTAGGACCTGGCCAGATCCTCGCAATCGACACCGAACAGGGCAAGTTGCTCAAAACGGATGACATCGATAATGCGCTGAAGTCCGAGTATCCCTATAAAAAGTGGTTGCGAGAGAACGCAATCCGTATTGAAAGTGAGCTTTATCTGCAAAAGGCCGGATTTGATCCGATTGCCGGAGAGGCGCTTGATTGTCAGCAAAAACTCCACCTGATTACCAATGAGGAACGTGACCAGGTGTTGCGTCCGATGGGTGAAGAGGGTCAGGAAGCGACCGGCTCCATGGGTGATGACACGCCAATGGCGGTGCTGTCTTTGCGTGTCCGTCATGTTGCCGACTACTTCCGCCAGCAGTTTGCCCAAGTCACCAATCCGCCGATCGATCCACTGCGTGAAGCGATTGTGATGTCGCTGGAAACCTGTATCGGGGCGGAGAAAAACGTCTTTGAACAGACTGCGGATCATGCCAATCGTATTATTCTGACGTCACCAGTATTGTCTCCGCTGAAGTTTATTGGCCTGACCAATAATACCGCAGACGCATTCCGCCATACCACGCTGTCGATGGCGTTTGATCCTGATATCGGTTTGAAACAGGCCGTTCAGAATCTGATCCTTGCCGCAGAACAGGCAATCCAGGATGGCAATGTCATACTGATTCTGAGTGACCGTGATGTGGTCAGGGATCAGGTGCTGATTCCTGCTGTCATGGCGACCGGCGCTGTCCACCATCATTTGGTACACAAAGGGTTACGTACCAACGGTAATATCGTGGTTGAAACCGGTGATGCCCGAGATCCTCATCACTTTGCCGTGCTGCTGGGCTTTGGGGCAACAGCGGTCTATCCATGGTTGGCGTACACCGTCCTGACCGACTTGCACCGCTCCGGCGAGCTGTTGGGAGACCCGCTCAAGTCGCAGCAGAATTACCGCAAGGCGATTCGCAAGGGCTTGATGAAGGTGATGTCTAAAATGGGTATCTCGACGGTGACCTCTTATCGTGGCTCGCAGTTGTTTGAAGCCATTGGCTTGAGCCGGGAGGTGGTCGATCTGTGTTTCTGTGGCGTCACCAGTCGCATTGGCGGGGCGACTTTCGCCGATTTCGATGAAGATCTCCGACTGATCTCGAAACACGCCTGGAAAGCGCGCAAGAAAATTGATCAGGGCGGCTTGCTGAAATACGTCCACGGTGGCGAATATCATGCTTATAACCCGGATGTGGTAAAGAATATTCAGGAAGCCGTACAGCAGAATAGCCAGGCTGCCTACGATCGTTTTGCCGAACTGGTCAACACCCGTCCAGTCGCCACCATTCGTGACTTGTTGGGGTTCCGCAAGAATATCCAGCCAGTCGATATCAGTGAAGTGGAGCCGGCAGAAAAGCTGTTTGCCCGCTTTGATACGGCTGCCATGTCGCTGGGGGCTCTGTCCCCCGAGGCTCATGAAGCCTTGGCTGAGGCCATGAATGCATTGGGTGGGCGCTCTAACTCTGGTGAAGGGGGTGAAGATCCTGCTCGTTATGGCACCAACAAAAATTCCAAGATCAAACAGATTGCTTCCGGTCGTTTTGGTGTCACTCCGGCTTACCTGGCCAGTGCTGAAGTGCTGCAGATCAAGGTCGCCCAGGGTGCCAAGCCAGGCGAGGGTGGTCAGCTGCCAGGTGGCAAGGTCAATGACCTGATCGCGACATTGCGCTATTCCGTGCCCGGTGTGACGCTGATTTCACCGCCACCACACCACGATATCTACTCCATTGAGGATCTGGCTCAGCTGATCTTCGATTTGAAGCAAGTGAATCCCAAAGCCCTGGTGTCGGTAAAACTGGTTTCTGAGCCTGGTGTGGGCACCATCGCAGCCGGTGTGGCCAAGGCCTATGCCGACCTGATCACTATTTCCGGCTATGATGGCGGTACGGCGGCATCACCGCTAACGTCCATCAAATATGCGGGTTCACCATGGGAACTGGGTCTGTCTGAAGCGCATCAGGCACTACGCTCCAACGACCTGCGTGGCAAGGTTCGGGTACAAACGGATGGGGGGTTGAAGTCCGGTCTGGATGTGGTCAAGGCTGCTATTCTGGGGGCGGAGTCATTTGGTTTCGGAACCCTGCCAATGGTTGCGGTCGGTTGTAAATATCTGCGTATATGTCACCTGAACAACTGTGCCACCGGTGTTGCAACCCAAAACGATGACCTGCGCGACAAGCACTATATCGGCACCGCCGAAATGGTGAAAAACTACTTCCGCTTCTTGGCAGAAGAAGTTCGCGGTCTGATGGCTCAGTTGGGTGTTCGTACTCTGGGAGAGCTGGTTGGTCGTACCGACCTGCTGGATATGCTGGAAGGCAATACCGGTAAACAGCGTCATCTTGATCTGACGCCGCTGCTGGTGAATGACCAGATTCCGGCCGACAAACCGCACACTGTCGAAGTTGAACGTAATGCACCTTACGATGAAGGACTGCTGGCTGAGCGTATGGTTGAGGAAGTGCTGGCGGCGATTGAAGCTAAAACGGGTGGTCAGTATGCATTTACCATCACCAACTGTGACCGTTCCATTGGTGCGCGGTTATCCGGTGAGATCGCCAAGCGTTATGGCAATCAGGGAATGGCGGATAAACCGCTGCGCCTGAATCTGAAAGGTGTTGCCGGTCAATCCTTCGGTGTCTGGAATGCGGGTGGTCTGGACATGATACTGGAAGGTGATGCCAACGACTACGTGGGCAAGGGCATGACCGGCGGCAAGCTGGTTATCTTCCCGCCACAAGGTTCTGAATTCAAAACCAATGATACGTCCATCGTCGGTAATACCTGCCTCTATGGTGCAACGGGTGGCAAACTGCTGGCTGCTGGCCGCGCTGGCGAACGTTTTGCTGTGCGTAACTCTGGTGCACATGCGGTCGTCGAAGGCGCTGGGGATCACTGTTGTGAATACATGACCGGCGGTATGGTGTGTGTGCTGGGTGAAACCGGCTACAACTTTGGTGCAGGTATGACCGGCGGTTTTGCCTATGTCCTGGATCGCAATAACAGTTTCGTTGACAAGTACAACCACGAGTTGGTGGATATTCACCGGATCGCCAACGAAGAAACCGAAGGACACCGTAACCACCTGCGTAGCGTCATTCGTGAATTTGTTGCCGAGACAGGAAGCGCCTGGGGACAGGAAATCCTTGACGACTTCGATGGCTTTATTGGCCGTTTCTGGCTGGTTAAACCGAAGGCTGCTGATCTGCAACAGTTGCTGAAAAACACCCGCGCTCGTCCTGAGTAATTACGACGCGACAATAGAATGAGTCTAGGACGAGTATAGAGAGGTTCGAGATGGCACAACGTCTGAACAATAATTTTCAGTTTGTTGAAGTGGGTCGCCAGGACCCGAAGAAAAAAGCAATTTCCACCCGCAAGAAGCAGTTTGTGGAAATTTATGAGCCATTCAGGCAGGCGCAGGTTAATGACCAGGCACATCGTTGCCTGGCCTGTGGTAATCCCTACTGTGAATGGAAATGCCCGGTACACAACTACATCCCTAACTGGCTGAAGCTGGCCAGTGAGGGCAATATTCTGGAAGCCGTGGAGTTGAGTCACCAGACCAACACCCTGCCAGAAGTCTGTGGCCGGGTATGCCCGCAGGATCGTCTGTGTGAAGGCTCCTGTACCCTGAATGACGGTTTTGGCGCAGTCACTATCGGTAATGTCGAAAAGTATATTACCGATACAGCATTTGCCATGGGCTGGAAACCGGATATGTCCAACGTGGTGCCAACGGGCAAGCGTGTGGCCATTATCGGTGCTGGCCCTGCGGGGCTTGGTGCCGCCGACATTTTGGTACGTAACGGCGTGACTCCGGTGGTGTTCGATAAGTACCCTGAAATCGGTGGTTTGCTGACCTTCGGTATTCCCGAATTCAAACTTGAAAAAACCGTTATGTCCAACCGCCGCAAGGTGTTTGAAGAAATGGGTGTCGAGTTCCGTCTTGAGACCGAAGTGGGCAAGGACGTCGATTTCCAGAGCATCATTGACGAGTTTGATGCTGTGTTTCTGGGCATGGGTACCTATAACTATATGAAAGGCGGTTTCCCCGGTGAAGACCTGCCAGGTGTGTACGACGCACTGGACTTCCTTATCTCCAACGTCAACCGTAACCTGGGCTTCGAAAAAGACGCCGCCGACTTTATCAGCATGAAAGGCAAACAGGTGGTTGTGCTTGGGGGAGGTGATACCGCGATGGACTGTAACCGTACCTCTATTCGCCAGGGTGCAACCCGCGTTAGCTGTGCCTATCGTCGTGACGAGGCCAACATGCCGGGTTCCAAGCGTGAAGTCACCAATGCGCGCGAGGAAGGGGTGAAGTTTCTGTTCAACCGCCAGCCAATTGCGATTGTTGGTGAAGACAAGGTTGAAGGCGTCAAGGTAGTGACGACCGAAATGGGTGAACCTGACGAAAATGGCCGTCGTCGTCCGCAGGTGGTGGAAGGTTCGGAAGAGATCCTGCCCGCCGATGCGGTACTGGTCGCCTTTGGCTTTCGCCCAAGTCCGGCCCCTTGGTTCAAGGACTTTGGTATTGAATTGAATTCCTGGGATGGCGTTATTGCTCCTGAAACACAGGAATTCAAGCACCAAACCACCAACCCGAAGATCTTTGCGGGTGGTGATATGGTGCGCGGTTCTGATTTGGTCGTAACCGCGATATTCGAAGGCCGCCAGGCTGCAGAAGGTATTCTCGATTACCTGGATGTCTGATAAATACCATTTTTGTGACGGAAAGTAGAAAACGCGGCTCCGGCCGCGTTTTTTGTGAGTGGCCGTTGCTCATGCGTAAGTGGTATTCTCCCGAACCATAGAACTGTCAGGAACAATTCCAAGGGAGCTTGTCCGTATGTTTAGTCGCGGTTTGTTAATCACCTTTTTACTGGCGCTGGGGTTGACGGCGTGTGGTGGAGGGGGAGACTCTGTCGTAGACACAACTACTACCGATACTACGACCGATACGGGTACTGACACTGGTACCGGCACCGATACAGGAAGTTCGGCACTATCGATTGCGCTGGGCAGTGGCACGGGTAGTGCGTTTACCTCGGGCAAACCGGGACTGAGCGTAGACCATGTGCTGATCGGTGGTGTCGTCACTGTTACTGTGGACGCCGTTGACCAGAACGCTAGCAACACAGCTTTGACCGACAGCTATTTATATGTCTTCGGCTCTGATTGTGCTGGTGCGGGAACGGCCCACTTTACAACTCAGACCAGTTACGATTCCACCGGCCAGGTGAGTTCCAACTATGTGAATGATGGCTGCAGCGAAGACGACACCATTCTTGTACAGCTATTTTCTGCCAGTGCCAATATCGCCAGTGACTCAGCGCTGGCAACCGCCTCCATTATTATTCCGGCCGTTATTCCAGCACTGGGTAATGGTAATGGTGTGGACTTCCGGGATGGTGTTCTTTCAGGTGATATCCAGCTGGTTGACGAGGCTGAAACGGTACTGACAGGCTCGATTGTTGATCCGTCCAACCTGAATGCACTGGTGACTTCCAGTGACTATGATGTCCTCTGGACGACCAGTTGTGGCAGTTTCAGTATTAGCGATCAAAATGTTACCGCTGGTGAATTTTCTACCCGTTATGACGGTAACCTGACAAGCTGTCTTGGCGACAACACCGTCACGCTCGAGTTGGTTCTGGCTGATGAGCACAAGACGGTACTCGACAGTATCACTGCGACAGTGTCTATTTCTGTATCTTCCACTGGTGGTGATGCCATTCAAGCAGCACTGGGTTCTGGTACGGGTGCTTCCTTTTACGAGGGGCAACCAGCGGTCAGTGACGACCACGTACTCTATGGTGATAGTGTCGTTTTCACTGTTAGTGCCGTCGATAAAAATACTGAAAATACCTTGCTGGGTGATACCTATATCTACCAGTTTCAGTCCAACTGCAGCTCGGCTGATCCAGCCGTTGCCCGCTTTTCACCGGCTGTCACACAGAGTTCAACAGGCCAAGTCTCATCCCGATACAGCAATGCTGGTTGTGAAACAGACGAGCACATTGTTGTAAATCTGTACCCTGATGGTTCTGATGTTACCGCCGCAACGCCTGTGGCAACGGCGACCTATACTTTGCCGGTTGTGAAGCCTCAACTTGGGTACAGCTCCGGGATTTCATTCCAGAATGAAGAACTGGATGGTGACCTCGAACTGGCAGGAACTACCGATTCTATTTTATCCGCAACACTGGTTGATCCATCCGCCGCCAATGCGCTGGTGCAAAATGAAGTCTACGATGCTCTTTGGCAAACCACCTGTGGTGGGTTCAGTGTGGCCGATCAAGCGATCACAAATGGCACGATAGCAACCCGCTACATTGGGAATTTAACCAGTTGTATAGGTGACAATACCGTAACCTTAACGGTCGTATTGGCTAGTGATCATAGCGTCGTAGTGGACTCGATCAGCACGATCTTGAGCATTTCTCAGGATACGGCCAATTCAGATGCAATACCGGATCTCGGTGTTGGCAGTGGTGATGGCTTTATAGCCAACGAGATAAGTCTCGGTGCAACCAGTGTGCTGGTTGGTGAAGAAATCGCCGTTTCTGTGAATTTGGTTGATTCAGAAAACCTCAATGAAACCCTGGCAGCTCGGTATCAATATCAATTCCGCTCTGCCTGTGGTGCAGATGCCAGCTTCAGTCGGGCCGATGTGATCAGCAGTACAGGGACAGCTACGACTACCTATACAGCGCTTAATCATAATTGCTTAAACGACACAATCACCGTTTCCTTGTATGACCTGAACTCCGGGTCGCTTGTTGCAGGCGTGAGCGCCAGTGCGACCTTGTCTGCGACCTTGCCAAAACTGGGTACTGGCACCGGAGCCGAGTTCCGTGATACCGCCGCCGATCTGGCGGTGACCATCACCGGCAGCAACGAAACCACATTGACGGCAGATGCCGTCAACCCACTGGACGCCAACGCGGCGATCAACTCGGCGGCGTATCGTATCGAATGGACAGAAACCATAGCCTGTGCGGCTGATGCTGGATCGTTCAGCGTCGCCAGCCAAAGCCTGACCAGCGCGATCGAAACCCGGTATACCGCCGGTGCGGCAGCACCAACCTGTAGCAGTAGCGAAGTGACCGCCAGCCTGTACCTGGCAGGCGGCAGCGACGTGCTCGACAGCATTGCGGTAGCCGTCACCCTGGCGACCACCACGACGGAGACCAGCACCCCGGATCTGGGCAACGGCA